>CAXTVE010000484.1:0-2013 GCA_964247485.1 uncultured Propionibacteriaceae bacterium | reverse complement strand
TCTGCAGGTCGCTGGCGTTGACCAGGTACTCGCTGGTCACCCCGAACCGGCCGGACGCGACCTGCTTGACCGCGCTGCGCCGGGAGTCGCCGTTGGCGTCGGGGGTGAAGCGGTCGGAGTCCTCGCCGCCCTCCCCGGTGTTGCTGCGCGCGCCGAGCCGGTTCATCGCGATGGCCAGCGTCTCGTGCATCTCCTGCGAGATCGATCCGTAGGAGATGGCCCCCGAGTTGAACCGCTTGACGATCGTCTCGACCGGCTCGACCTCCTCGAGCGGCACCGGGGGCCGCACGCCGGACCTGAACGTGAACAGCCCGCGCAGCGTGGCCAGCCGGTGCGACTGCTTGTCGACCGTGTCGGTGTACTGCTTGAAGATGTCGTAGCGGCCCTGGCGGGTGGCGTGCTGCAGGCGGAAGACCGTCTGCGGGTTGAACAGGTGGACCTCGCCCTCGCGGCGCCACTGGTACTCGCCGCCGGTGACCAGCGAGCGGTGGTTGGCCCGCACCCCGTCGGCCGGGTAGGCGCGGCGGTGGCTGCCGAGGACCTCCTCGGCCAGCACGTCGAAGCCGACCCCGCCCAGCCGCGACGAGGTGCCGGTGAAGCAGGCTTCGACCACGTCCTTGCCCAGCCCGACCGCCTCGAAGATCTGCGCGCCGGTGTAGGACGCGACCGTCGAGACGCCCATCTTCGACATGGTCTTGCGCACACCCTTGCCGAGCGCCCTGACCAGGTTCGCCGCGGCGGTGGCCGGGTCGACGCCCGGGATGTCGCCCCGGTCGGCCAGGTCCTCCACCGTGGCCATGGCCAGGTAGGGGTTGACCGCGGCGGCGCCGTAGCCCAGGAGCAGCGCGATGTGGTGCACCTCGCGGGCGTCGCCGGCCTCCGCGATCAGCCCGACCCGGGTGCGGGAGCGCTCCTTGACCAGGTGCTGGTGCACGCCGCCGGTGAGCAGCAGCGACGGGATCGGCGCGTTGTCGGCGTCCACCCCGCGGCTGGACAGCACGATCAGCCGGGCCCCGTCCTCGATCGCCGCCGAGACCTCGGCGTTGATCTCGGCGAGGCGCCGCAGCAGCCCGGCGCCGCCCTCGGCCGCCGGGAACACCCCGCGCACGGTGTAGCTGGCGAACCCGGGGTACTCGCCGTCGTCGTTGATGTGGATGATCTTGGCGAGGTCGTCGTTGCCCAGCACCGGGAACGGCAGCACGACCTTGCGGCAGCTGGCCGGCCCGGGCGCGAGCAGGTTCTGCTCGGAGCCGAGCTGGCAGATCAGCGACGTCACCAGCTCCTCGCGGATCGCGTCCAGCGGCGGGTTGGTGACCTGGGCGAACAGCTGGCTGAAGTAGTCGTAGAGGCTGCGCGAGCGCTCGGAGATGAAGGCCAGCGCGGCGTCGTTGCCCATCGAGCCGATCGGCTCCGCGCCCGCGGCGCCCATCGGCTTGAGGAGGACGTTGAGCTCCTCCTCGGTGTAGCCGAACGCCTGCTGCCGCTGGCTCAGCTCGCCGTAGGCGAGGACCTCGCGCTCGCGGGCCGGCAGCTCGTCCAGGTGCACCAGGCCGGCGTGCAGCCAGTCCTCGTACGGCTTCTCGGCGGCCAGCGCGCCCTTGACCTCGGCGTCGTCCACGATGCGTCCGGCCGCGGTGTCGATGAGGAACATCCGGCCCGGCTCCAGCCGGCCCTTGCGCACGACCGCCGACGGGGGCACGTCGAGCACGCCCACCTCCGACGCCAGCCCGACCAGGCCGTCCTCGGTGACCCACCAGCGGGCGGGCCGCAGGCCGTTGCGGTCGAGCACGGCGCCGATCACGGTGCCGTCGGTGAACGAGACCAGCGCGGGGCCGTCCCACGGCTCCATCAGCGTGGAGTGGAACTCGTAGAAGGCCCGGCGGGCCGGGTCCATCTCGCCGTGGTTCTCCCACGCCTCCGGGATCATCATCAGCACCGCGTGCGGCAGGCTGCGCCCACCGAGGTGCAGCAGCTCGAGCACCTCGTCGAAGGTCGCCGAGTCGCTCGCGTCCG
>CAXTVE010000483.1:0-2014 GCA_964247485.1 uncultured Propionibacteriaceae bacterium | reverse complement strand
CCGGGTCCGCGGCAACTCGCTCGCCCCGCCCGGGATGATGGAGCCATGAGCACGCCCACCGACCGCCGGCCGCGGGTGCTGTCGGGCATCCAGCCGACCGCCGACTCGTTCCACCTCGGCAACTACCTCGGCGCGGTCCGGCAGTGGGTGGCCCTGCAGGACGACCACGACGCCTTCTACTTCGTGCCGGACCTGCACGCGATCACCGTCGAGCACGACCCGAAGACGCTCGCGGCGCGCACCCGCAACGCCGCCGCCCAGCTCCTCGCGCTCGGGCTGGACCCGGACCGGTGCACGCTCTTCGTCCAGTCGCACGTGCCCGAGCACGCCCAGCTGGAGTGGGTGCTCGGCTGCCTCACCGGGATGGGCGAGGCGAGCCGGATGATCCAGTTCAAGGACAAGAGCGCGCGGCACGGTGCGGACCGGACCACGGTGGGCCTGTTCACCTACCCGATCCTGCAGGCCGCCGACATCCTGCTCTACCAGGCCGACCGGGTGCCCGTCGGCGAGGACCAGCGCCAGCACCTGGAGCTGACCCGCGACCTCGCGCAGCGGTTCAACAGCCGCTTCGGCGAGACGTTCGTGGTGCCCGAGCCCTACATCCCGGTCGGCGCGGCCAAGATCCAGGACCTGCAGGACCCGACGGCCAAGATGAGCAAGTCGGCGTCCAGCCCGGGTGGGATCGTCGAGCTGCTCGACGACCCGAAGGTCTCCGCAAAGAAGATCCGCTCGGCGGTCACGGACACCGGGCGGGAGGTCCGCCACGACCCGCAGGAGAAGCCGGGTGTCTCGAACCTGCTGGTGATCTACTCGGCGCTGACCGGGCGGAAGGTCGCCGAGATCGAGGGCGAGCTCGCCGGGCGCGGCTACGGTGACCTGAAGAAGGAACTCGCCGACGTCGTGGTGGAGTTCGTGTCGCCGCTGCGGGAGCGGGTACGGGCCTACATGGACGACCCGGCGGAGCTGGACCGGATCCTCGCCCGCGGTGCCGCACGGGCGCGCGAGGTCTCCGCCGCGACGTTGGCGACCGTTTACGACAAGATCGGGTTCCTGCCGCCCGCACGTCCCTAGGAGCACCCCGTGACCGCTGTAGCGGATCAGGCCGCCGACGACCGGGCCCTCTCGCAGCGGGCCGCCGCGGAGCAGGCGCAGACGGACGCGCTCCGGAACACCAAGGAGCCGACGAAGGTCGAGCAGCTGCGGGCGCGCTACCCCTGGCTGGACCATCTCCTGCGGGCCGGGACCCGGTTCACCGAGCACCACGGCACCCACTACGCCGCGGCGATCACGTTCTTCTCGATCCTGTCGCTGGTGCCGCTGCTGATGATCGCGTTCGCGGTCGCGGGCTACGTGCTGTTCTTCAACCCGAACCTGCTCGACGGGATCCGCCAGGCGATCAACGCGGCGGTGCCCGGCAGCCTCGCCGGCACCATCAACCCGATCATCGACCAGGCCATCGCCCAGCGGAACACGGTCGCGACCTTCGGCCTGCTCTCGGCGCTCTACTCCGGCATCGGGTGGATGAGCAACCTGCGCGAGGCGCTGAGCGAGCAGTGGGCGCAGGCCCCGGACCCGCCGGCCCTGCCCAAGCGGCTGCTGTTCGACCTGACCGCGCTGCTGGGCCTCGGCGTCGCGCTCGTCGGCTCGTTCGCGATCACCGGGCTGGCGTCGGGCTTCGCCGCGACCGTGCTGGAGTTCGTGGGGCTGGGCGACCAGACCTGGGCCCAGGTCCTGCTGCGGATCCTCGGGATCCTGCTCGGCCTGGTCGCGAACTTCCTGGTGTTCCTCTGGGTGATCGCCCGGCTGCCGCGCCAGCACACGCCGCTGCGCAGCGCCGTCCGGGCCGCGGCGCTGGGCGCGGTCGGCTTCGAGATCCTCAAGCAGGTCATGACCGTCTACCTGTCCAGCGTCACGACCTCGCCGTCGGGCGCGGTCTTCGGGTCGCTGCTCGGCCTGCTGGTGTTCGTCAACTTCGCGTCGCAGTTCGTGCTGTTCGTGACGGCCTGGGCGGCGA
>CAXTVE010000482.1:0-2029 GCA_964247485.1 uncultured Propionibacteriaceae bacterium | reverse complement strand
GGGTGCGCTGACGGCCAAGCTGGCGGAGGCCAAGCCGGTGCCGCCGGTGCCGCCGGTGTCGCCGGCACCGCCTGGTAGCGCTGCACGGCCTGGTCCAGGGCCGAGAGGGCTTGGCCCTGCGCCGCGAAGTCGCCGCTCTGCTGCGCCGCCTTCAGCTGGCCTATCGCCGTGGCGATCTGCGCGGCCGCCGCGGCCTGGTCCGGGTTGGCCGGGTTC
Source organism: uncultured Propionibacteriaceae bacterium (assembly GCA_964247485.1). Taxonomy (GTDB): domain Bacteria; phylum Actinomycetota; class Actinomycetes; order Propionibacteriales; family Propionibacteriaceae; genus Microlunatus. Next base: position 1,813 of record CAXTVE010000482.1, on the reverse strand, counting down.
GGGCTCGGGACGGCACTGCCCGGTGCCGGGGGCAGGTTGGGCGGCTGGCCCTCCGGGTTGACCGCGCTGCCCGCGCCGGCCCCGAAGACCTGTTCCAGCGCCTTCGCGAGGTCGGCGTCGTAGCCGACCCGGCCGTTGTAGCTCACCAGGACCCGGGCCAGTACCGGGTAGGACGCGCTCTGGCCGGCCCGTTCGATGTAGACCGGTTCGACGTAGAGCAGCCCGCCCGCGACCGGCAACGTGAGCAGGTTGCCGTACTCGATCGTGGTCTGGTTCTGCCGCAGCAGGTTCAGCTCCTGGCTGACCAGTGGCGACCCGAGGAACTGGGCCTGCACCTGCTGTGGACCGAGTGTCTGCGTCTCGGCGGGTAGCTCCAGCACCGTGATCTTGCCGTAGCTCGCGGGATCCGAGCTGGCCGTCACGTACGCCGAGAGGAACTGCCGGGCCCGGCTGACCAGCCCGCTCGTGAGCTGGAACGTCGCGCCCTGCTGGTCCGGCAGCCCGGCGAGCAGGTAGTACGGGGGTTGCGCGGAACCGGCGGTGCCCGCGGCGCCCTGCACGGTGGGGTCGGACGGCACGTCCCAGAACGACACCGTCGAGAAGAACTCGCCGGGGTTGTCGACGTGGTACTCGGTCAGCAGCTCGCGCTGGACCTTGAACAGGTCCTCCGGGTAGCGGAAGTGCGACCGGAGGCTGTCCGAGATCGCCGACGCGGGCTTGACGACGTCCGGGAAGGCCGCGGCCCACGTCCGCAGCACGGGGTCGGTCTCGTCGAACCCGTAGATCGTGACGGTGCCGTCGTAGGCGTCGACGGTGGCCTTCACCGAGTTGCGGATGTAGCTGATCTCCTCGTCGGGCAGCCGCGGCACGCCCTGCAGCGCGGTCGCGGTGGCGTCGCCCAGCGACTTCTGCTCGGCGTACGGGTAGTTCTGCAGGGTCGTGTAGCCGTCGACGATCCAGGTGACGCGCCCGTCGACCACCGCCGGGTAGGGGTCGGTGTCCAGGGTGAGCCAGGGCGCGACGGCCTTGACCCGGTCCGCCGGGTTGCGCATGTACATGATCCGCGAGTTCTCGTTGATCGACCCGTTGAACAGGATGTTCCGCTCGCCGTGCACGAGGGAGAACACGAGCCGGTTGAAGAGGTTGCCCAGCGGCACGCCCCCGCGGCCGTTGTAGGTGTAGCTGGCGGTGTCGGAGTCGTACTCGCGCGGTGCGCCGCCCGGCTCCGCGCCGACGATCGAGTAGTCGGTGATCATCTCGCCGTAGTAGATCCGCGGCTCGGTCACCCGCAGCCCCTCGGGCGCGGCCGCCGCGTTGCCGGTGTCGATGCTGGTGAACCGGGGCAGGCCGCCCTGGCCGCCGGTGTCCTGCAGCTGCGCGTTGATCTCGTTCGCCGGCGCGACGACCAGGCCGTTGCCGTGGGTGTAGACCAGGTGCCGGTTGATCCAGTCCTGCTGGTTGTTGACCAGGCCCTCGCTGTTGAGCTCGCGGGCGGCGACGATGTAGTCCTGCGTCTGCCCGTTGACCGTGTAGCGGTCGATGTCGAGGTTCTCGGGGAAGCCGTAGAAGTTCCGCCGCTGCTGGAACTGCGTGAACGTGTCGCCGATCTTGCTCGGGTCGAGCAGGCGGATGTTCGGGATCGTGTCCCGGTCCGCCGCGACCTGCGCCGGCTGCACCTCCGACGTGCCCGAGTACGGCTTCATCTCGACCTTGTCCGGGGTCAGGCCGTACGCCTGCCGGGTCGCGTCGATGTTGCGCTGGATCGACGGGGCCTCGCGCTCGTTCGCGTTCGGCGCCACGACGAACTGCTGCA
>CAXTVE010000481.1:0-2029 GCA_964247485.1 uncultured Propionibacteriaceae bacterium | reverse complement strand
GCCAGGACTTCTCCGGAGTGTTCTGGCCGTCCTCGACCCGCACCAGGGCCCGCCCGAAGGCGTCGTTGATGGCGAAGTAGTTCTCACCCTTGAACGGGGTGATCGCCACCGCCTCGGCCCGCTCGGCCAGGATCTGGCCGGTCGGGGCGTTGTTGAAGAAGGCATTCTTCTTACCGGTCAGCTCCGGGCTGGACAGCGCCTGGGTCTGGCTGGGGAAGGTGCCCTTGGCGGCGAACGCCTTGAGCTGCTGCTCGGGCGCGGTGAGCCAGCTCGCCAGGGCCTTGGCCTCGTCGGGGTGCGGGCTCTGCTTGGGCACGGTCAGGTAGGAGCCGCCCCAGTTGCCGCCCCCGCCGGGGAACACGTTGGCCACGTCCCAGCCCTTGACGCCCTTGGCGTTGCCCTCGATGACCCCGAGCATCCAGCCGGGGCAGAGCATCGTGGCGAAGCCGTTGTCGGTGAAGCTCTTGGTCCAGTCCGGGGACCACTGCACGAGCTTGGCCGACAGGTCGTCGGTCACCCCAGCCTTCAGCACTGCGTCATAGGTGGCCTTCACCTCGGGGTTGGTCGCCGCGATGATCGTGCCGTCGTCGGACTCATAGGCGTTCTGGATCTGGTTGACCATGCCCTGGGCGATGGACTGCGCCCCGTCGAACCAGGGGACCTTGGACTTGGCGGTGAACTGCCGCCCGGCCGCGAAGTAGCTGTCCCAGCTGGTCCCCAGCAGGGCGGCGACCTCCTCCCGGTCGGTGGGCAGGCCGGCCTTGGCGAACAGGTCGGAGCGGTAGCAGACCGCCTCGGGCCCGATGTCGGTGCCATAGCCGACGAGCTGGCCGTCGGCGGTGGTCGCGGCCTTGGCCTTCCAGTCCAGCCACCGGTCGGTGACCGCCGGGTCGTTGAGGTCGACGAACTCCTCGGCGCTGGGCAGCAGCTCGGGCAGCCAGTCCACCTCGATGGCCTCCACGTCGGCGAGCCCCGAGCCGGCGGCCAGCCGGGTGTTCAGGTTGTCCCGGGCCTCGTTGGAGGTCGCGGCCTTCCGGTGGGTGATCTTGATGTTCGGGTTGGCCTGCTGGTACTCGGTCAGCAGATTCTCATAGCCGAACTCGTTGAAGGTCGCCACCGTCAAGGTGACAGGTCCGCTACTGGTCGCGGACTCCGATGCCGCGGGGGCCGGGGCGCCGGCGGGTCCGCCACAGGCTGCGGTGACGACCAGGCAGGTGGCCGCGATGCCGGCCGCAGCCAGCCGCCCCCTCCGGATGAATGTCATGGTCTCTCCTTCGAGATTGAGGTGTGAGAGCGCTCTCTCTGTGAGAGCGCTCTCACAGTAAACGCGTGATCGCGCAGCCGTCAACAGGTCGGAGCGGGATTAACGCAAGCGTGATCGCCGAGCGGTCAGCCCGAGACGTAGCCCTGGAGCTGGTCTCGTTCGAACTCGAGCTGGGTGATGTGGGACTTGACGGCGTCGCCAATGCTGACGATCCCGGCCAGGGCGCCGCGTTCGTCCACCACGGGAAGGTGGCGGATCCGCTGCTCGGTCATCACCGTCATCAGCGACTCGACCGACTCCTGGGCGGTGCAGGTGTACACGTCCGCGGTCATGATCGCCGAGACCGGTCCGTCGAGGAAGTCGGTGCCGTCGACAAGCTTCCGCACGATGTCCCGCTCGGTCACGATGCCGGTGACCTGGCGACCGTCGGCCGAGACCACGACGGAACCGAGGTTGTACTCGTGCAGCAGGGCGATGACGTCCCGCACGGGCACGCCGGGTCGGACGGTGATGACGTGGAAGCCCTTCCCCCGCAGCAGCTGGTAGATCCGCATCGCTCACCACCTCCTAGGCCGAAGATTATCGGCCCGGTGGCCGGGCGGGAAGGTTCGCATCGGCTCCGGGCTCGGCGTATCGTGGCCCGCCGTGCCCACCCGCTCCCGACTCCTCGTGCCGCTGCTGGCCCTGCTGCTGACCGGGTGCGGAGAGGTCAGTCCCTTGCCCGGGCCGGCGGCGTCCGCCGGGGCGGCCGGAGCACCGTCGTCG
>CAXTVE010000480.1:0-2032 GCA_964247485.1 uncultured Propionibacteriaceae bacterium | reverse complement strand
CGCCCTGGGCATGACCGACGACGACCGGTCTCATCTGCTGGAGCGGGGCCTCGGCATCACCAACCTGGTCAACCGGGCCACCGCCCGCGCGGACGAGCTGGATGCGGCGGAGCTGCGGGCGGGCGCGGTGACCCTGGCCGCGACGGTACGCCGGTACCGGCCCCGGGTGGTCGCAGTCGTCGGGACCAGTGCCTACCGGACCGCCTTCGCGCGACCCAGGGCCCGGGTCGGCGAGCAGCCCGAGCGGCTGGAGGGTGCCCGGCTGTGGGTCGCACCGAACCCGAGCGGGCTGAACGCGCACGACACCATCGCCACCCTGGCCGAGGCGTACGCGGAGCCCGCCCGGGCGGCCGGAATCCTCTAGCTGCCGCCCGCCGCGGCGCCGGCCGCGCCCGCCGCGGCCATGGTTGCGGCGGCCGCCTCGTCGATGGCGTCCTTGCCGGCCTTGGCCGCCCAGTCCCCCTCGGTCAGCTGTTTCGCCCGGGCCCGGAGCGCCCGCTTGTCCTCGGTGGTCACCACCTTGGGCAGCAACCCGGTGACCTGCAGCAGGGCGACCAGGGCGACAGTGCGTTCGGTCGCCGTCGTGCCCTCGACCAGCGCACCCTGCAGCCGCCGGCGTACGTCGTCCTCGGCCGTCGGGTCGCCGGCCGGCCAGGTGGTCCGCGGGATGAAGCCCAGCACGGTGCCGTCAACCCGCAGCAACGCCCCGTCGGCCACCAGGCGGTCCTGCAGCCGCTCGCGGACGCCGTGGCCCAGCCGGTTCTTCTTCGACGCGAAGGTGCTCAGCAGATCCTTGACCTTCCGGCCCTCGTTCGCGGCCAGCTTCTGCAATGCTCCGTCGAGCTCGGGGTCGTCGGTCGGGGTGAGGCTGGTGATCGTGACCCGGCCGCGCTTGGTCCGACCGGCCTCGTGCGGAGCCACCCCGACGCGCTCCCGGAGCGCCAGCTCGACCAGCAGGGCTCCGCCCAGCGCAGGCTCCAGCCGGTCGCTGCCGACCCGCAGCCGGCCGGTCTGCTCGTCGAGGGCGAGCAGCAGGTACTCCTCCGCGATCAGCACGCCGCCGAACTTACTCGGGGCGGGCGCGGCGCCGGTGGAGGTCCGTTGTCCGGCTGGGCATGATGGGCCCATGAACCCCGGTCAGCCGATCGCCGTCGACTACCCCATCGTCGAGCACCGCCTGGCCAACGGCCTGCGGGTGATCGCCAGCCCTGACCACGGTGCGCCCTCCGTCGCGGTCAACCTGTGGTACGACGTCGGCTCGCGCGACGAGGAACCGGGCCGCACCGGCTTCGCCCACCTCTTCGAGCACCTGATGTTCCAGGGGTCGGCGCACGTGCCGTCCGGCCAGCACATCGGCCTGCTGCAGGCCGCCGGCGCTGCCGTCAACGCCACCACCTGGTTCGACCGGACCAACTACTTCGAGACCCTGCCCACCGGCGGCCTCGACCTGGCCCTGTGGCTGGAAGCGGACCGGCTGGGCACCCTGCTGGACACGATGACCCAGGAGAGCCTGGACAACCAGCGCGAGGTGGTCAAGGAGGAGCGGCGGCAGCGCTACGACAACGTGCCCTACGGCAACGCGATGGAGCTGCTGAACGCCCTGACCTTCCCATCCGACCACCCGTACGGACACACCACGATCGGGTCGATGGAGGACCTGAACGCCGCCACCCTGGCCGACGTGCAGGCGTTCTTCCGCACTCATTACCGCCCGAGCAACGCCGTCTTGTCGATCGTCGGCGACGTCGAGCCGGAGGACGCCTTCGACCGGGCTGAGCGCTACTTCGGTCCGCTGGCGGACGGGGCCAAGCCGGATAAGCAGACCGGGCCCGGCCTCGGCCCGCTGATCGGGACCGAGCGCGACGAGGCCTCCGGCCTGGTGCCGGCCGAGGCGGTCTACCTGTCCTGGCGGCTGCCGCCGCGCGGCACCCGCGACTTCGACGCCGTCGACCTCGCCTTCAGCGTGCTGGGCCACGGCCAGACGTCCCGGCTGCACCGGGCTCTGGTGCGGGGCTCCGAGCGGGCCGAGGCC
>CAXTVE010000479.1:0-2038 GCA_964247485.1 uncultured Propionibacteriaceae bacterium | reverse complement strand
CCTTCACCATGATCGGCATCATCGGGGCGGCTCGCCAGGAGACGCTGACCACCCTCGCCGTGCTCATCTGGTGGCTCTGCATCGCCGTGGCCATCGTGGTGGCCGTGGTGAACCGCAAGTCGGCCGTCGACCTGCCGGGCGGGACCGCGGAGCTGCAGCGCCGACGTCGGCGCGTCCAGTACCGGGCGCTGGCCCAGCGCGACCCTGCTCTGGCTCGCCAGCTGGGGGTGGGCCGGCCGGACCTGGCCCGCGCCCAGGACGACGGCGGCCTGCTCGACCTCAATGCGCTCCCCGCCGAGGCGCTGGCTCACTGGGGGGCCATCGCGGCCGAGGACGCCCGGCGCATCGTGCAGGCCCGCCAGTACCGGTCGAGGCTGTCGGGCCTCGCCGACCTGGAGGGGGCCGGGCTGTCGGCCGCCACCTTGGCCCGGCTGCGGGAGACGGCGGTCTTCCTGTGACCGAGGAGCGGGAGGTGCTCACCTACGAGCAGTTCGGGGTCGGTGTCCGGGAGCTGGCGCAGCAGGTGGTCGACTCCGGCTTCGGGCCCGACATCGTGCTCGGCATCGCCCGCGGCGGGCTGATCCCGGCCGGGGCGCTGGCGTACGCGATCGACGCCAAGAACCTGTTCACCGTCGGCGTCGAGTTCTACACCGGGGTCGACACCCGGCTGGACGTGCCGGTGATGCTGCCGCCGTTCCTGGACGCCAGTCACCTCGACGACGCGACCGTGCTGGTGGTGGACGACGTCGCCGACACCGGCCGGACCCTGGAGCTCGTGCACCGGTTCTGCGCCGGGCACGTCCGCGAGGTCCGGACCGCCGTGCTCTACGCCAAGCCGCACTCGGTGATCGACTGCGACTACGTCTGGCGGCGCACCGATCGCTGGATCAACTTCCCCTGGTCGACCCAGCCGCCGGTGACGCCGGCCACGTAGGCTCAATGGTCGTGCCTCCCCTCGCGACGACTGCGCCGGTGCTGCGCCTCGGCGCGGTCGAGGTGTCGACCCCCGTGGTGCTGGCGCCGATGGCCGGGATCACCAACGCGGCCTACCGGCAGCTGTGCCGCGAGCAAGGAGCCGGACTCTACGTCTGCGAGATGATCACCTCGCGCGGGCTGGTCGAGCGGGACCCCAAGACGCTGGCCATGCTGCGGTTCGACCCGGGGGAGCGGGTCCGCTCCGTCCAGCTCTACGGCGTGGACCCGGCGGTGATGGCCGGGGCGACCCGCATCCTGATCGAGGAGTACGCGGTCGGCCACGTCGACCTCAACTTCGGCTGCCCGGTGCCCAAGGTCACCCGGAAGGGGGGCGGCGCCGCGCTGCCCTGGAAGCGGGACCGGCTGGCGATGATCCTGCGCGCGACGGTGCAGGCCGCGGCGGCCTACGGGGTGCCGGTGACCATGAAGACCCGGATCGGCATCGATCACGACCACCAGACCTTCCTGGACGCCGGGCGGATCGCCGAGGAGTCCGGCTGCGCGGCGATAGCCCTGCACGGGCGGACGGCCCAGCAGTCCTACTCCGGCGAGGCGGACTGGACGGCGATCGCCACGCTCAAGGCCGCGGTGTCCATCCCGGTGCTGGGCAACGGCGACATCTGGGAGGCCGCCGACGCGCTGCGGATGGTGGCCGAGACCGGGGTCGACGGGGTGGTCATCGGACGCGGCTGCCTGGGCCGGCCGTGGCTGTTCCGGGATCTGGCCGATGCCTTCGCCGGGCGCATCTCGCAGTCGTTGCCCACCCTGGGGGAGGTCGCGGCGACCCTCCGCCGGCACGCCGAGCTGCTGGTCGCCCTGTCCGACGAGCCGCACGGCTGCGCCGACCTGCGCAAGCACATGGCGTGGTACCTGAAGGGTTTCCCGGTCGGCGGCGACCTCCGCCGCCGGCTGGCCATGATCAGCTCCCGGGCCGAGCTGGACGACCTGCTGGCCCAGCTCAACCCGGACGCGCCGTTCCCGCGGACCGAGCTCGGGCTGCCCCGCGGCCGGCAGGGGGCACCGCGCGACCGGGTGGCGCTGCCCGAGGGCTGGCTCGACGACA
>CAXTVE010000478.1:0-2060 GCA_964247485.1 uncultured Propionibacteriaceae bacterium | reverse complement strand
GACCTGATCGAGAAGAAGCGCTCGGTCCGCAAGCTCTACACCGAGGCGCTGATCGGTCGCGGCGACATCACGGTGGAGGACGCCGAGGCCGTGATGCGGAAGTTCCAGCAGCGGCTCGAGAGCGTGTTCAAGGAGGTCCGCAACCCGGAGACCAAGGCCCGGGACGTGGACTGGAACCGGGTGCCGGTCTACCCGGCGAAGGTGGGCGCCACGCACGGCACCGCGATCACCGTCGAGGCGCTGAAGAAGATCGCCGATGCGCACACCACCTTCCCCGAGGGCTTCAGCGTGCACCCCAAGGTGATGCCCCAGCTGCAGCGCCGGGCCGCCGCGATCACCCAGGGCCCGATCGACTGGGCGACCGGGGAGATCGTGGCGCTCGGCTCGTTGCTGCTGGACGGGCGTACGGTCCGGCTGACCGGGCAGGACACCCGGCGCGGCACCTTCGTCCAGCGGTTCGCCTCGATCGTCGACCGCCGCACCGGCGACAGCTGGGTGCCGCTCAAGCACCTCGACGACGAGCAGGGCAAGTTCCACGTCTTCGACTCGCTGCTGAGCGAGTTCGCCGCGATGGGCTTCGAGTACGGCTACTCGGTGGCCAGCCCCGAGGCGCTGGTGCTGTGGGAGGCGCAGTTCGGTGACTTCGCCAACGGTGCGCAGACGATCATCGACGAGTTCATCTCCTCCGGCCAGGCGAAGTGGACCCAGAAGTCCGGGGTGGTGCTGCTGCTGCCACACGGCTACGAGGGCCAGGGTCCCGACCACTCCTCCGGCCGGATCGAGCGCTGGCTGCAGCTGTCGGCCGAGGACGCCTTCACCGTGGCCCAGCCGTCGACCCCGGCCAGCCACTTCCACATGCTGCGCCAGCAGGCCCTCGGCGAGACGCACCGGCCGCTGATCGTCTTCACCCCCAAGTCGATGCTCCGCAACAAGCTGGCCACCTCCGACCCGTCGGAGTTCACCCGCGGTTCGTGGCTGCCGGTGCTGGCCGACCCGACCGTCCAGGACCCCAGCCGGGTGACCTCGGTGCTGCTGTGCTCGGGCAAGGTGCGCTGGGACCTGGTGCTCAGGCGCCAGGCCGCGGGGCTGGAGGGTCAGGTGGCGATCCTGCCGGTGGAGCGGCTCTACCCGCTGCCGGCGGCTGAGATCGCGGACCATCTCGCCAGATTCGAGGCTGTCCGCGAGGTGCGCTGGGTGCAGGACGAGCCGAGCAACTCCGGGGCCTGGCCGTTCATCGCGCTCAACCTGCCCGAGGCGCTGCGCGCTGCCGCGCCCGGCCGGGAGTGGCCGCTGGTCCCGATCACCCGGCAGGCGTCCTCGGCGCCCTCGGTGGGCTCGGCCAAGGTGCACGAGCTGCAGCAGCGGGCCCTGCTCGACGCCGCCTTCGCCTGACCGGCGTCCTCCGACCAAGGGTTCACGGCCGACATGTACGCGACGGATCGCGGTATCGAGGAGCTGGCCGGACGCCGGGGCGAGGAGGAGGTCAGCCTGGGCTGGCTGGCCGAGCAGCTCAGCACCTTCGTCGACCTCCACCCCGAGTTCGAGGTGCCGGTCGAGCGGCTGGCGACGTGGCTGGCCCGGTTGGACGACGAGGACGACTGACCCGCCGGGACCGGTTTTGCGCCGTCGGCTACGGCTCGATGACGATCTTGCCGAAGACGTCCCCGCTGACCAGCGCGGCGAGGCCCGCGCCGACCTGGTCCAGCGGGAGGGTGCGGTCGACCACCGGCCGGGCCCCGGTGGTCACCAGGAACCGGGTCAGGGCGACCAGCTCGTCACGGGTGCCCATGGTCGAGCCGACCACCCGCAGAGGACGAAAGAAGATCTTGGTCAGCTCGGCCCTCGCCGGCTCCGCCCCCGAGGTCGTGCCGCTGATCACCAGCGTGCCGCCCGGCCGCAGGGCGTTGACCGAGTGCGACCAGGTCGCCGCACCGACCCGCTACAACACGCCGATGGTCTGCCTGGGCGGGAGCATCGACCATCCCCTGGTCGACCGGGTCGTTGCGGCCGACGGCGAGGCGTCCCACGCCGCGGTCGCCCACCTGCTGGACCGCGGGGCC
>CAXTVE010000477.1:1097-2062 GCA_964247485.1 uncultured Propionibacteriaceae bacterium | reverse complement strand
CGACGGCGTAGACGTGCCGGCCGAAGCGGGTGCGGTCGAGCACGTAGGTGCCGGCGACCAGGAGCACCAGCACGACCGGCACGACGTAGGGCACCCCGGCGATGCGGATCGTGCCCGGCCCGCGGTCCAGGGTGAGCAGGAAGGTGGCCAGCGCGGCGAGCACCACCACCGCCGCGATCTTGATCAGGACCAGGCCGGTGGGCTGGGCGACGAGCCCGAGCTTGCGCCGGCGGACCTGCCGGGTGAGCAGGACGGCCGCGTACCCGCCCGCGGCGACGAGGAACAGCAGCCAGCTACCCGCGGTCGACATGCTGCCGTTGGCCACCGCGACCAGCACCGGGTCGCGCAGGCCCAGCGTCCCGCCGTCGCCGATCAGCTGCAGGATCACGCCCTGCCAGGCGATGAACAGCGCCAGCGTCACCACGAACGAGGGCATCCCGAACTTGGCGACGAGGAAGCCGGTGAACACGCCGATCACGACGCCGACGCACACCGCGAGCAGCATGTCCAGCACGGCGTTCGGCGGGAAGCCGACGACCAGGAGCAGCACGCCCAGCAGGGCGAACGCGGCGCCGGCCCAGATCCGCAACCAGGCCGCGAGGGCGACGGCGAGGACCATGAACGCGACGAACGCGCCGAACACCAGGGTGCCCATCGCCCCGAGCAGGTTGCCGCCCGAGGTCAGGTGCAGCGCCAGCACCGCGGCGGTGAGGCCGGACGCGGTGCCGGCGGCGAGGTCGATCTCGCCGGTCAGCAGCACGAAGACCAGGCCCATGGCGATCACGGTTTGACCGGCGCCCTGCTGGAGCAGGTTGGCCAGGTTGAGCAGGCTGGGGAACGTCTCGCTCGCCAGCACCGTGAACAGGACGAACAGGGCGGCGAGGCCGAGCAGCGCCGGGAGCGAGCCGAGCTCGCCGTTGCGCAGGTTCCGCAGGTAGGCCTGCACGGCCTCGCCGGTCGACTTC
>CAXTVE010000477.1:0-1087 GCA_964247485.1 uncultured Propionibacteriaceae bacterium | reverse complement strand
GCCGAGGTCGGCAGCCGGGGGGTGCCCTCGGGGTCGGTCGCCGGCTCGCGGTCCGGTCGGGATCCGCGGGACCCGGACTTCTCCTGGCTGGTCATCAGATGCTCACCACGTTCTCGGGCCGGGCGAGGCCGAGGTCGCCGGACCGGCCCGCCGTGATCAGTTCGACGATCTGGCCGTGCGTCACGTCGCGGGTGGGCACCTGCGCGACCATGCGGCCCAGGTAGAGGCAGGCGATGCGGTCGGAGACCTCGAAGACGTCGGCCATGTTGTGGCTGATCAGCACCACGCCGAGGCCCTGCTCGGCCAGCCGGCGCACCAGGTCGAGCACCTGCCGGGTCTGCGCGACGCCCAGCGCCGCGGTCGGCTCGTCGAGCAGCACGACCCGCGAGTCCCAGAGCACGGCCTTGGCGATGGCGACCGTCTGTCGCTGACCGCCGGACAGCGCGGCGACCGGCATCCGCACGGACGTCACCGTGCGTACCGACAGCGAGGCCAGCGTCTGCCGCGCGGCCTGCTCCATGTCGGCCTCGTCGAGCAGCCAGGGCTTCCCGCGCTCGCGGCCGAGGAACATGTTCTGGACGATGTCGAGGTTGTCGGCCAGCGCGAGGTCCTGGTACACGACCTCGATGCCGAGCGCGGCGGCGTCGGTCGGCCCGTTGATCGCGACCGGGCGGTCGTCGAAGACGATCTCCCCGCCGTCGATCGGGTGGATCCCGGCGACGCACTTGACCAGCGTGGACTTGCCGGCGCCGTTGTCGCCGACGAGCGCGGTGACCTCGCCGGCCCGGACGGACAGGTCGACCTCGTGCAGCACCTGCACGGCGCCGAAGCTCTTGTTGACCTTGTTCAGCTGCAGGAGCACGCGGCCTCCTCCTTCTCTCGCGCGTGGGAAAGGCGCGGCGGGTGGCCGTGACGTGACCACCCACCGCGCCCGGGGACCTGGACCGGTCTCCGTCAGCTCACGTTGATGTTGAGCTGCTTGCAGACGTCGGCCAGCTCCGCGACGCAGACCTCGGAGGCCTTGACCTGGCCCTCGTCGATCACGGTCTTGACGTTGTCCTTGGTGATCAGCTGCGGGGTGAGCAGC
>CAXTVE010000476.1:0-2069 GCA_964247485.1 uncultured Propionibacteriaceae bacterium | reverse complement strand
GCCAGGGCCCGCCGCAGACGGTCGACGCCCAGCAGGGCGAGCCCGGCCACCAGCCCGAGCAGCAGGACCGGCCAGGCCAGGGCGTCGTACGGCGCCGTCGAGCGGCCGAGCAGGACGAACGCCCAGACCGCGGTCACGATCATGCTCGCGGCCAGGCCGATCCGGGCGAGCCAGCTGGCCCGTCGGGCCCAGAGGACCGCCCCGCCGATCGCGACCAGGGCGGCGACGGCCGGAGCCAGGGCGACCGTGTAGTAGTCGTGGTAGGTGCCGGCCATGAAGGAGAAGACGCTGGCGGTGACCAGCAGCCAGCCGCCCCAGACGCCGAGCGCGGCTCGGACGGGGTCGGGGCCGGGCGTGCGGCGGAGCAGCACCAGCGCCACCACCGCCAGCAGCAGGGCGGCCGGGATCAGCCAGCTGACCATCCCGCCGGACACGCCCTCGAACATCCGCAGCGGACCGGCGTAGCTGCCGAAGCTCGCGCCGCCGCCGCCCGGGCCGCCACCACCCTGGCCGAAGATCCGGCCCAGGCCGTTGTAGCCGAACACCAGCTCGAGCACCGAGTCGGTCTCCGAGCCGCCGACGTAGGGCCGCCAGGACTCCGGCACCAGCTCGACCAGCGCGACCCACCAGCCGAGGCTGACCACCGTCGCGGCGAGCGCGCCGAGCAGGTGCAGCAGGCGGCGGCGCAACGTCGTCGGGGCGACCAGCAGGTAGACCAGCGCGAACGCCGGGAGCACCAGGAAGGCCTGCAGCATCTTGGTCAGGAAGGCGAGGCCGACGAGGACGCCGGCGCCGGCCAGCCACCTCGCGCTGGCCCGCTCGGAGGCCCGCAGGGTGGCGTACGCGGCGGCGACGAGCAGGAAGGTGAGCAGCGCGTCCGGGTTGTTGAACCGGAACATCAGCGTGGCCACGGGGGTCAGCGCCAGCAGCGCCCCGGCGACCAGGCCGGCGGCGGACCCGGACGTGCGGCGGACGCTGGCGTAGAGCACCGCGACCGAGGCGACGCCGAGCAGGGCCTGCGGCGCGAGGATGCTCCACGCGCTCAGCCCGAAGATGCGGACCGAGAGGGCCATCAGCCACAGCGCGGCCGGCGGTTTGTCGACCGTGATCGCGTTGCCGGCGTCGAGTGACCCGAAGAGGAAGGCGGTCCAGCTCTGCGACCCGGCTTGCGCCGCCGCGGAGTAGTAGTCGTTGGCGTACCCGGAGGCCGACAGCCCCCACAGGTAGAGCGCGGCGGTGCCGAGCAGGAGTACGCCGAGGCCGAGCGCACGGGTGCGCGCGGGCCGGGAGTGGGCAGGGATGTCGGCGGCAGGCGCGGCAGTCGAGCCGGTCGCGCGCGGCAGGGTCGTCATGGCCATGGCGGCAACTCTCGGCGGGCTGACTGTGGCCGGGATGCCGGGCGGCTGTGGCCCCTCTGTGAGTCCTGGCCCGCGGGCTTCAGCGGAGCGCGGGGTCCGCCGCTACGCCGCGCGGGCCTCCCGGACGGGCATTGCGCAGGGCGGCGGCGCCCACCAGCGCGACCGGCAGCAGGAGACCCCAGGCCAGCCCCTCGTAGCCGGCGAAGGCGAGCACCGGTCCGGACAGCGCACCCCCCCCCGCCCCGGCGAAGCTCATCACCATGTCGCCGCGGCCCTGCAGCCGGACGCGGGTCGCGGCAGGCGCCGACTCGGTCAGCAGGGCCGAGGCCGCGATGGTGGCGGCGCTCCACCCCAGGCCCAGCAGAATCAGCCCGGCCATGACTAGGCCGTGGTCCCGGGTGCCGAGCGCCGTCACGACGGCCGCGGAGACCAGCATGGCCTGCCCGAACAGCATCGTGGGGATCCGACCGACCCGGTCCGAGAGGATGCCGAACACCGGCGACAGGGCGAACATCCCGGCGATGTGCAGGCTGAGGGTCAGCCCGACGATCGACAGCGTCGCGCCGCCGTGCACCAGGTGGACCGGGGTCATCGCCATCAGCGCGACCATGGTCGCGTGGCTGAGGGCCAGGGTCAGGATGGCCAACCGGACCCGCGCCGGCCGGCCCTGTCGGGGGTGTTCGTGTTCGCCGCGGTCGCACAGCTGCTGGC
>CAXTVE010000475.1:0-2097 GCA_964247485.1 uncultured Propionibacteriaceae bacterium | reverse complement strand
TGGCCGGCCCCGCGCACGCGGAGGCGGCTTGGCGCTCGGCCGCCCTCGCCGCCGAGGAGGCGAGCCGCGCCTTGGCCTACGAGCAGGCCGCGACCCTTCTCGCCGCGGCTCTCGACCGGCTGGACGACGCGGACCCGGCCCCGGACACCCTGCTGGTGCGCTATGACCTCGAGCGCAGGCTCGTCGAGGCCCATCGCTCCGCCGGCCGGTGGCCGAACCTCCTGGAAGCCGTGACCCGCGCGGTGGGGACCGCCCGGGCGCTGGCTGACGTGGAGCGCCTCGTCGACGCGGCAACCGCGGCGTCGGTGGGCGCCATCTGGTTGTCGGCCCAGCACGGCCGGACCCAGCCGGTCCTGGTCGAAGCCCTGCGCGAGGCCCTCGTCCGCCTGCCGCCGCAGGACAGCGCGCAACGGGCCCTGGCCATGCTGGCCCTGGCCCACGAGCTGTACTACGGCGCCACGTCCGCGGAGCGGATGGCGCTGGTCGAGACGGGACTGGCGATGGCCGCGCGGATCGGTGACCACCAGCTGCTGGCCGACGGACACCTGCTCGGCTACCTCGCCCTCTGGCAGCGGTCGACGGCGCCGCGTCGCCGGGACTACGCCCGCGCTGCCATCCACCACGCCACGGCCGCCGGCGACCACCACACCGTGGTCGTGGCGACCACCCTGCTCGCCACCGTCGAGGGCGAGCTGGGGCAGGTCGACGCGATGTGGGTGACCGCCGCGCAAGCCCGGGAGGGAGCCGAACGGCTCCGGCTCCCGTACCCGCTGCTGGTCCTCGACTCCCTGCTGCTGCCCTGGTCGGCGATGGCCGGCCGGTTCGACGACGCCGGGTCGGCCCACGAGCGCATCGTCGTCAACGCCCGGTTGCTCGGGACCCAGCAGGCCGAGGACGCGGTGCAGGCAGCGGTGAACACGCTCGACCTGTGGCGGGCCGCCCCGCCCGGCCTGGCCCGGTCAGCTCGCCTGATGCTCGATTCGGGCCTGCCGGTCACCGCTCTCGCCGTCGCCGGCCTGCTCCGCGCCGGGCAGGAGGCCGAGGCCGGCCGGGTGTACCGCAGGCGGCCGATCCAACTCCCCGACGACGACTGGCTGGCGACGATCGTCTGGTCGGCGGCGGCCGAGGTTGCGGTCGCGTTCGCCGACCCGGACCTCGCCGCAGGCAGCTACGTCCGACTCGCTCCCTACGCCGGCCAGAGCGCCGGCGCCGGGACCAGCAACGCGATGGGCCCGGTCGACGGCTTCCTGGCCCTGGCCGCGCCCGCGACCGGGGAGACGGCGACTGCGACGGTGCACGCCGACGCCGCTCTTGCCCTGTGCTCGCAGTGGCAGATCCCGCTGGCCGCCCGGTGGCTCCGCGACCAGCGGGAGCGGTACGGCTTCTGAGTCAGTCCGCGTAGGCGAAGGCGCGCCGCTCGCGGCGACGGTAGGCCGGGGCGGTCAGGGCGTTGACCACCGCCCCGCCCGGCAGGTCGGCGAGCAACCGCCGTCGGGTGGCGGCCGGCACCCCGTCCGTCGTCCAGGGCATCGCATTGACCAGCTCGACCCAGGTGATGCGCTTCGGCCTGAACGACTCGTCCTGCATCCGCTGCCACTCGGCCTGGGTCATCACCTGCTGCATCAGGGCGATGGCGGCGGTCTCCTCGTGGGCCAGGTGCCGGCCCAGGCTCTCCCGCGCCGCGACCAACCGGACGACGAGCGCGGCCCGCACGTCGTCCCCCGCCCCGGCGGCCAGCGCCGCCAGACCCTGCTCGACCGCCGCGAGGATCGGGTCGATCTCGGCGTGCTCGGCCTCCATCGCCTCCAGCACCGCGCGGCCCGCTGCGTCCACGCGCTCCATCAGCAGCGGCCAGAGCGCCGCGTCCTCCGCCGAGTGGTGATGGTGCAGGGCCAGGCCGAACAGCTCCCACCGCCGAGCCAGGGCCCGCCACACCCTGCGCTCCGTCACCGGGGTGCGTTCGGCGGCCCTAACGAACCGGGCCAGGTCCCGCCGGTAGGCGTGGTGGGTGACGTACATCATCCACATGTCCAGCGGGCCTTCGGGGGCGGCGGCCGGGCCGGGCCGGGGCGCGGGCAGCCGCCCCGGGGGGCTGGG
>CAXTVE010000474.1:0-2108 GCA_964247485.1 uncultured Propionibacteriaceae bacterium | reverse complement strand
TTCCCGGAGGGTCAGGGCCTCAGGAGGGGTCGCCCTCGCCGGCGGGGACGGCCTCCACGGACAGGGTGATGTCGATCTTGGGGCCGACCAGCAGCCGGCCGCCGTCCAGGGGCATGTTCCAGTTGACGTTGAAGTCGTGCCGGTCGATGGTCGTGGTCGCCTCCGCGCCGAGCACGGTCTTGCCGTAGGCGTTGGTGTCCGACCCCAGGAACTCCGTGTCGAGGTCCACCGACCTGGTGACACCGTTGATGGTCAGATCACCGGTGATCAGGTAGCCGCCGCCGCCCGCGCGTACGCCGGTGCTGGTGAAGGTGATGTCGCCGCCGGTCTCGGGGTCGAAGAAGTCGGCCGATCGCAGGTGCCCGTCACGCTGCTCGTTGTTGGTGAAGATCGAACCGGCCTTGATGGTCACCGCGATGGTGGTCTCGAGCGGGTCGGTGGTCGTCGTGACCTGGCCCTCGAACTCGTTGAAGCTCCCGCGCACCTTGCTCATCAGGTGCCGGGCGGTGAAGCCGATCGTCGTGTGGTCGCGGTCCAGGTCCCAGGTGCCGGCCACCAGGCCAGTGTCGACGGTCTGCTCGGTCATGAGGTGCCTCCTGTGTGGTTGGTGGAGAAATCACGGACACGATAGTTGATCCTTAAACCTTTTGTCAGCCGGGTCGAAAGGCCAACTGGTGTTAGGTGATCAGATAGGATCGGGGCATGGCCAAACTGGCCGCCCCCCGCTGGTTGACCGACGAGCAGCAGCAGGTCTGGCGTACCTATCTCCTCGGCAGCGCTCTGCTCGAGGAGCGGATCGAGGCCGAGCTGCGGCCCTTCGGTCTCGACCTCGCCGAGTTCGAGATCCTGGTGATGCTGTCGGAGACCGATGGCCGACGACTCCGGATGGCGGAGCTGGCCACGGCCGTGCATCAGTCGCGCTCCCGACTCACCCACACGGTGACCCGGATGGAGCACGCGGGCCTGGTCGTCCGGCGCAACTGCCCGGAGGACCGGCGGGGCGTCTGGGCCGAGCTCACCGCCGAGGGCTTCGCGTTGCTCGAGACCGCGGCGCCGAGCCACGTCGAGACGGTCCGCCGCAACTTCGTCGAAGTGATGACGGACGAGGAGTACGCGGTCCTGGGCCGGGCGTTCGCCGCCGTCATCGCGGTCGGCGCCGCCCGCTGCCCGCGCGCCCGGCGACAACCCACGCGCGCCTGTGCCGACGCGCTTCCCGCACGCCCGAGCTCGCCGCCCTCCGGGCCGAGCTGGAGCGGCGTTCACTCACGTCCGTGCTGGACACCAGTCGGCTCGCCCGGGCCCTCTACTCCTCCGACGCCTCGCTCTACCGGATCACCCCCCAGGCGGTGGCCCGGCCCCGGTCCACCGGCGAGCTCGAGGCGGTGCTGGACGCCGCGCGGACCGCCGGGATGCCGGTGACGACCCGCGGGGCGGGTACGTCGTGCGCGGGCAACGCGGTCGGTCCCGGACTGGTCGTGGACGTGGCCCGGCACCTGAACAAGATTCTTGCCATCGATCCGGAGTCGCGCACCGCCCGGGTCCAGTCGGGCGTGGTCCAGTCCACGCTGCAGGCCGCGGCTGCGCCCCACGGGCTGCGGTTCGGGCCTGACCCGTCCACCCACAACCGCTGCACGATCGGCGGCATGATCGGCAACAACGCCTGCGGGCCGCGGGCCCTGGGCTACGGAAAGACCGCCGACAACGTGGTCGCGCTGGACGTGGTGACCGGTGACGGAGAACGGGTGCACTTCGGCCCGGACGGTGCCGGGGCGGGTTCAACGGTCGGGCAGCGGCTGCAGTCGCTGGTGGCCGGCCACCTCGGCCTGATCCGCACCGAGTTCGGCCGGTTCGGCCGCCAGGTGTCCGGCTACAGCCTGCAGCACCTGCTGCCCGAGCACCGCTTCGACGTGGCCCGCTTCCTGGCCGGCACCGAGGGCACCCTCGCGGTGCTGACCGAGGCCGAGGTCCGGCTGGTCGCCGACGCCCCGCACAAGATCATGATCGCGCTCGGCTACCCGACGATGGCCGACGCCGGGGACGCGGTCGTGGCCGTGCTGCCGCACCGGCCGACGGCGGCGGAGGGCATCGACCGGCGCATCGTGGAGGTC
>CAXTVE010000473.1:0-2108 GCA_964247485.1 uncultured Propionibacteriaceae bacterium | reverse complement strand
CGGCGGCGACGGTCAGGGCGCTGAGCTTCTCCTCCACCGAGCCGCCGTACGGCACCACGGAGCAGGTGGTCACGCCGGACTCGGCGAGCAGCCGGAGCCGGTCGGCGATCCGGTGCCGGTCGCCGAGCAGCGAGGTCTGGTCGAGGAACTCGAACGGCACCGCCGCGCGGGCGTCCCGCTGCCGGCCGGACAGGAACAGGTCCTGCACCGCGGCCGCGGCCTCCTCGAAGCCCATCCGGACCGCGAGGGCGTTGTAGAAGTTCTGCTCCCGGCTACCCATCCCGCCGAGGTAGAGGGCGGCGTACGCGCGGACGGGTTCTGCGCAGGCGCGGGGGTCGGGGCCGACCACCAGGGGCACCGTCGGCGCGATGTCGAAGCCGTCCAGCGTCCGTCCGGCCTTGGTCCGCCCGGCCCGCAGCTGGGCCAGCGGCTCGGCGGCCAGCTCGGGGGCGAAGAAGATGGCCAGCCAGCCGTCCGTCAGCTCGCCGGCCAGCTCGATGTTCTTGGGGCCGACGGCGGCGAGGTAGGTGCGGATGTGGTCGCTGACCGGGGGCAGCATCAGCTTGAGCGGCTTGCCGGGCCCGTCCGGCAGCGGCAGGCGGTAGTGCGTGCCCTCGTACGCCACCGTGTGCCGGCGGAGCGCGGCGTCGACGACGGCCAGGTACTCCCGGGTCCGGGCCAGCGGCTTGTCGAACCGGACGCCGTGCCAGCCCTCGGAGACCTGGGGGCCGGAGACGCCGAGGCCCAGCCGGAACCGGCCGCCGGTGAGCACGTCGAGGCTCGCTGCGGTCATCGCCGTCATGGCCGGGGTGCGGGCGGGGATCTGCATCACCGCCGAGCCCACGTCGATGGTGCGGGTCTGCGCGGCGAGCCAGGACAGCACCGTCGGGCTGTCCGACCCGTACGCCTCGGCGGCCCAGACCACGGCGTACCCCAGGGACTCGGCGTGAGCAGTCAGACGGAGCTGGCCGTGGGGGTCGTCAGCGCCGACGAGGTAGCCGAGGTTCAGTCCGAGCCGCATCCGGGCACACTATCCGCCCAAGCCTTAAGTTGATCTCCATGCAGTCACGCGCGGTCGGGTCCACCGGCCTCCGCGTGTCCCGCCTGGGCCTGGGGACCATGACGTGGGGCCGCGACACCTCGCCCGAGCAGGCCCGGGGACTGCTGCAGACCTACTGCGAGGCCGGCGGGACCCTGATCGACACCGCGGCGGCGTACGGCGCCGGGGACGCCGAGCGCATCGTCGGCCGGCTGGTCAAGCACCTCGGCATCCGCGACGACGTCGTGATCGCGACCAAGGCCGGCTTCGTCATCCGCAACGGCGAGCGGATCGTCGACACCTCCCGCCGGGCGCTGCTGCGCGACCTGGACGGCTCGCTGGACCGGCTCGGCACCGACCACGTCGACCTGTGGCAGATCCATGCCTTCGGGGACGCGCCGCTGGCCGAGACCCTGGACGCCATCGACTACGCGGTGACGAGCGGCCGGGTGCGCTACGCCGGGGTGTCCAACTTCGTCGGCTGGCAGACCGCGCAGGCCGCCACCTGGCAGAGCGCGTTCCCGGGCCGGACCCCGCTGGCCAGCGCCCAGGTCGAGTACTCGCTGCTGGCCCGGCGGGCGGAGGTCGAGGTGCTGCCGGCCCTGAAGGCCTTCGGGATGGGGCTTTTCCCCTGGTCCCCGCTGGCCCGGGGGGTGCTCACCGGGCAGTACCGCAACGGCACGCCGCGGGGCTCGCGGGCGGCGTCGGACCACTTCGCGTGGTTCGTCGAGCCGTATCTGGAGAACCGCAGCCGCGGTGTGGTGGAGGCCGTCGTGCGAGCCGCCGACGGGCTGGACCTGACACCGCTGCAGGTCGCCCTGCTCTGGGTCCGGGACGCGCCCGGCGTCACCGCACCGCTGCTGGGGGCCCGGACGTCGGGCCAGCTCACGCCGGCGCTCGCCGTGGAGGACGTCGAGCTGCCCCCGGAGATCGCCCGGGCGCTCGACGACGTCTCGGGCGGGCCGAACACCGCTCGCTGACCGACTCGAATCAGAGGCTGGCCGTGACCCTGATGATCTTGCGCCGGATCCAGACGTCCCGGGTGCCGTCGCGGTAGCGGCGCAGCCGC
>CAXTVE010000472.1:0-2112 GCA_964247485.1 uncultured Propionibacteriaceae bacterium | reverse complement strand
CACCCGTGCTGTTCGGCTCCGGGATCCGCCTGTTCGAGGGCGTGGACGCGAGCCGCGTGGCCCTGGAGCCGGTCCGTGCGGAACCGACGCAACGGGTGACTCACCTGACCTACGCGGTCCGGGGGCGATAGCTGTCTCGACCTCAGCGCCCCCCCGGGCCAACCATGGCCTCGTCTCGCTGCCAGCAGATGGCGGCATCGCGATCGAGTGGGATTTACCACTCGACGGACACAGCAGCACAACCGCCGCGAAGCAGGTCCACCCGGGACCGGCTCAGGCCCACGATCCAAGACGGCGGCATCGCCCCGGACCGTCTCGTCGGCGAGGACCGCCTGCCAGTGGCCTACTCGTGAGTGTGAGCTCCTGAACAGTCCCCTCCGGCTCAATGGCCGCGACGAGGCAGTCTCCGGCCCGGTCACCTCGATCTGGTGAGCGAACTTGTCGTCGCGATACCTGATCACGTTCCGGATCGGGTCGGAGGGTTCCTCCTACATGTCGGGGAGCAGTACACACTTGGTCTTCGTACGGGGCGTGAGCCAGCTGAGCCTGCGCGCCTTGCCCGCCGGTGTCGGCTGGCTACCGATCTGGGACCGGCAGATGTTGGGCCAGTCCGCGACCAAGTTCGCGATGAGTTCTGCGCTGGTCGCGGGTCTACCCGTCACACCCCATCGGCCGCCTATCGATTCGGAACGTCTGTGAAGCTGCTCCTCACCTCTGGTGGCGTCGTGAACGCCACCATCCGCGACGCGCTGGTCGATCTCCTGGGAAAGCCCATCGCCGACTCCACCGCCCTCTGCATCCCTACCGCGGCGTACGGTCACCCCTGGTGCACGCCCGCCTCGGCGTGGCGGTTCATCGCGGGCCAGCCCCCGACGGGCATGTGTGGCCTGGGCTGGAAGTCGGTCGGCGTGCTGGAGCTCACAGCCCTGCCCAGCATCGACGAGGACCGCTGGCACTCCTGGGTCCGGGAGGCCGATGTCCTGCTCGTGGACGGCGGGGACGCGATGTACCTGAGCCACTGGATGCGACAGTCGGGGCTGGCGGACCTGCTGCCCTCGCTGCCCGAGAAGACTTGGGTGGGGCTCAGCGCCGGAAGCATGGTGATGACCCCCAGGATCGGAGACCACTTCGTCTCGTGGCGGCCTACCGAGGGCGACCGCACTCTCGGGGTCGTCGACTTCTCGATCTTCCCGCATCTGGACCACGAGCTCATGCCAGACAACACCCTGGCTGCGGCAGAGACCTGGGCCGCCGACATTGCCGGCCCGGCGTACGCCATCGATGACCAGACGGCCATCCGAGTGACCGGCGGCACTGTCGAGGTGGTCACGGAGGGGACCTGGAGGTCCTTCCGGATTGAGCGGCCGTAGGCGCTCTGAAGTCCTGACCGAAACGGCTGATCCGATTGTCGGGGCTGACACGATGTGAGCCTGCGACCCTTTGGATCCTCCAGAGGGCCCGGGATGCTCGTCCCGGCGTGGAGGCTCGTCTGCAGTCGTCCGATCAGCGAGGTTCTCAGGCTGCTCGTCGGGAGCGTCGGGAGCCGAGTGGGGGCCGACACGGCTCTGCCTTGAGTGGGCCGATTCAGGTCTCATCGGCAGTCGCCGCATCGCGCCCGAGCACGGTCTTACGCCTCGCAGAGTTCGGTTGGACCGTCGGCAGATCTGTCGGCATCTGTCGGCCGACAGTGTTCGTGACCGCGAGTCTGCGTCCCTGCTGCGGCAGACGGGGCGCTGCGTGGCAGCACGATCAGCGACGCTTCGCACCCCAGTCGTAGGCGAGTCGGAACCACCCGGCGGAGCTGACCTGCTTGATCGTCTCCGAGTCACTCACCTCAACCTGATGAGTGAACTTGTCGGCGCGATACCTGATGACGTTCCGAAAGATTGGGTCGGACTGTTCTTCGTACATGTCGAGGAGCAGGAGGCACCTGGTCTTCGTGAGAGGGATGAGCCACGCGAACTTCCGCTCAAGTGCGTAGCTGACCTGAGTCGTGGCGAACTCTGGCGTTGCGCCACCTTCGGCCTCCACGGCGGCGACGAACGCGGCGTAACAGTCGGCCAGTGGACCGGGAAACAGCGTCGCGGCGGCGGCCATGGCGCTCCTTGCTCG
>CAXTVE010000471.1:0-2126 GCA_964247485.1 uncultured Propionibacteriaceae bacterium | reverse complement strand
GATCGACGAGGTCGACCCGGCGGCCGGAGGCGGCGAGGCGCCCGAGTCCGCGCCCGCGCCTCGGGCCCGCCGTCGCGCCGAGGCGCCTCTGCGGCCCGCGATGACCACCGCCTCGCTGCCGCTGACCGCCGTGCTGTTCGGGCTCTCCGGCGTGGCTCTCGGTCCCTTCACCGGCGCACTCTTCACGGCCCGCCAGGCCTATGCCCCCGAGGCGGCCCGGGCACAGGTGTTCACGATCAGCGCCGGCCTCAAGACGACCACGGCGGCGGCCGGGGCGGCGCTCGGCGGCGCACTGGCCCACCTGCCCGCCAGCACCCAGCTGCTCCTGGTCGCGGCCAGCCCGGTGCTGGCCGGGATACTGGGGGCGCTGGCCCTGAGGCGGGTAAGAAGAAGCCCGGACGGGGGTTGACGCCCGCCCGCACGGACACGTCTCGGGAAGGAGACCATGGACCGGCCCGTGACTGCCCTGTCCGCAGCCCCCGGCCCAGCCTCGCCCTGGGCCCCGCTGCGCTCGCGGGCGTTCCGCTGGCTCTGGGTCGGCGTGCTGGTCGGCTACATCGGGGTCTGGGCGCAGACCGTGGGCGCCCAGTGGCTACTGGTGGAGAACCTCGACGCGGGCGGCGTGGTCGCGCTCGTCCAGACGGCGGCCACCCTGCCGGTGATGCTGCTCGCCCTGCCCGCCGGTGTGCTGGCCGACGTCTTCGACCGTCGCTGGGTGCTGTTCGCGGTGCAGATCTACGTCTTCGTGACCGCCGGGTCGCTGGCCCTGCTCACGGTCGCCGGCCAGATGACCGCCCCGCTGCTCCTGGGCTTCACGTTCCTGCTCGGCCTCGGCGGGGCGGTCCAGCTGCCCGCCTGGCAGGCCGTGCTGCCCGAGCTGGTGCCCCGCAGCCAGCTCGGCGCGGCCACCCGGCTGGAGATGGTCGGGGTCAACGTCGGCCGCTCGATCGGCCCGGCCCTGGCGGGCCTGGTCATCGCCCTCGCCGGCGTACCCGCGGTGTTCGCCCTGAACGCGGCGTCGGTGCTGCTGTTCGCCGCCGTGCTGCTCCGTTGGCGCCGCCGCCCGGCCGACCCCGAGACCCGGCGAGAGCGCTTCGTCGCCGCCCTGCGGGCCGGCGGCCGCTACGTCTGGTTCGAGCCGGTGGTCCGCCGCATCCTCCTGCGCACCGTGCTGCTCATCGGTCCCGGCTCGGTGCTCTGGGCGCTGCTGCCCCTGGTCGCGCGCGAGCAGCTCGGCCTGGGGGCCGGAGGCTACGGCCTGCTGTTCGCCGCCCTCGGTGTCGGCGCGATCGGCACGGTCGTGGTGGGCGGCCGCCTCCGCGCCCGGCTGTCCACCAACCGGCTGCTGGCCGCCGCCGGGACCGCGTACGCCGCGGCGTTGCTGATCATCGTCCTCGTGCCCACGGTGGTCGCGGCCCTGCCCAGCCTCGTGCTGGCCGGTCTGGCCTGGACGACGGCGATCTCGACCCTGAACGCCGAGCTGCAGCTCTTCCTGCCGGTCTGGGTCCGGGCCCGCGGGCTGGCCGTCTACCTGGTGGTCTTCACCGGCGCGCTCGCCCTCGGCTCGCTGCTCTGGGGGACGGTGACCGCCCTGGCCGGCGTACGCACCGCGTTCCTGATCGCGGCCGGGGTGATGCTCGCCGGGGTGGCCTTCGGTTTGGTCCGGCGGCTGCCGGAACCGGCCGGGACCGAGGGCCGGGCCGACTACTGGACCGAGCCCCGGCTGGCCTTCGACCCGGAGGCGGACAGCGGGCCGATCGCGGTGCGGATCGAGTACACCATCGCCCCGGACGACGAGGCCGACTTCCTGGCGGCGATGGAGCGGCTGCGCACCTCGCGGCGGCGGACCGGCGCGACCCGCTGGGAGCTCTACCGCGACGCCGAGCACCCCGACACCTTCGTCGAGCTGTTCCGGGTCGCCTCCTGGGAGGAGCACCTCCGCCAGCACAACGGCCGGCTGACCGTGGCCGACCAGCGCATCGAGGAGGTCGCCCTCGGCTACTCCGACCCGCCGGCCCGGGCAGCCCACCTGCTCCCGCCCTGACCGCCACCTACCCTCGAGTTCAGCGACGTCCGCCGAGAGGAACAGCCCATGACCGACCTGCCGCCCAGCGAACCCATCGGCC
>CAXTVE010000470.1:0-2143 GCA_964247485.1 uncultured Propionibacteriaceae bacterium | reverse complement strand
AGTCGTTGTCACCGGCGACCACGCCGTCTCGGACCCGCGTCACGAACGCGTCCAGCTGGGCGGAGTACTCCTCACCCCGTAGGTAGAACCAGGGCGCCTCGGTCATGTCGGTGGTATAGCGGACGTTCCAGCCCGGCCGGTAACCCTCGGGCACCGGCGCCGTGTCGCGGAGGTAGACCTGGATCTCCTGCCGGTCGGCGTAGATGCGGCCCTGGGTGCCCCAGAGGGTCATCTTGGTCGTCATCTTGCGCTGCGACTCGTCGGACCAGTTGACGCACAGCTGGGCCGTACCGGTCGGGTAGTGCAGCGTTGCGGCCACCGCGTCGTCGATCGCCGCCGAGAAGATGCTGGTCAGCTTGCTGCCGGTGATCCCCTGCGGCTCGCCGAGGTACCAGGTGAGCAGGTTGAGCGGGTGGGCGGCGTAGTCGTAGAGGCTGCCGCCGCCGCTGGTCCGTTGACTCCGCCACGACCGGCCGGCGGGCTTCAGCACCACCGGCCCGTACGCCTCGGCCAGCGCCGTCGTGACCGGCCCGATCGCGCCGAGCCCGAGCAGCCGGTGCACCTCGCGGAACGAGGCCACGAAGCGGTTGTGGTAGCCGACCTGGGTGACCACTCCGCGCTCCGCCGCCAGCTCGGTCAGCGCGGCGCTCTCCGCGGGATCGGTGAACAGCGGCTTCTCGCAGAACACGTGCAGACCCCGGTCCAGCGCCTGCCGGACCATGCCCGCGTGCAGGTGGGTCGGCGTGGCGATGATCACCGCGGCCGGTTTGGCCTCGTTCAACATGGTGGCCAGGTCGGTGTAGACCGGCACCGACGTGTACTTGCCCAGCACGTCCAGCACGTAGCGGGTGGAGTCGCAGACCCCCACCAGGCGTACATCCGGGTGGGCCTTGATCATCGCCAGGTGGGACAGGCCCATCTTGCCCAGCCCGACGACCGCGAGGTCGATCACACCGAGGCTCCCTTCTCTTGGTTCGAGTGCTGTCGGCGGCGCCGGTCGAGGGCGGTCCGCAGGGTCACCTCGTACTGGTCGCCGATGTGCTCCCAGGTGAACTCGGTGCGGTGCCGGGCCCGGCTGGCCGCGCCCATGGCCCGGCGGCGCTCGGCGTCGGGGAGCAAGGTGTCGAGGAGCGCGACCAGGTCGTCGGTGCCGGTGAAGTAGGCGTTGCCCGGACCGGCGACCCAGCGGTTGTAGACGTTGTCGTGGGCCACCACCGGGTTGCCCGCGGCCATCGCCTCGACCAGCGACGGGTTGGTGCCGCCCACGGTGTGGCCGTGCAGGTAGAGCGCGGCGTGGTGGCGCAGGGCGCTCAACCGGGCCGGGTCGAAGATGGCGCCGGGGAACCGCACCTCGGCCGACGCGGCCGCCCGCACCTGCTGGGGGTAGGGCTCGTCCTCGGCGAAGGGGCCCACGACCAGCAGCGGCATCCCGCGGTGCCGCCGGGACCAGGCGGCGACGATCTCGGTCACGGTGTTCTCCGGGATCGGCCGGCAGACGACGATGCCGTAGCCGCCCGGGGTCAGCCCGAGCTCGGTGACCGGGGCGGTCGGGGCGTCGGTGACGGCGTGGGCTCCGTAGGCGATCGTGTCCACGCGGCGGGTCCCGAAGTGGCGGCGCAGGTAGCGGGCGATCTCGGGGTGGTCGGCGATCAGCCGGTCGCCGACCCAGCCGGCGAACCGCTCGTTGCCGAGCAGGATGCCCTGCTTGACCACACCCCAGCGCGCCCGGGTCCACTCCATCCCGTCCATGTTGATCACGTTCGGGACCCGGCGGAGCCGGGGTAGGACGTCGAAGACGCCGGTGTTGTAGCCGAAGGTCAGCCACACCTCCTCCGGCCCGCGGTCGGCCAGAGCGTGGCGAACCGACTTCAGGTCGAACGACGACGTGCCCAGCCAGCCCGTGCGGCGCTCGGGGATGATCACCCGCTCCAGGTCGCGCCAGGTGTCGGTGGTCATCGGTCCGGCGCCCTCGACCTGGCAGTAGACCAGCACGCGCCAGCCCTTGGCCCGGAGGTGCAGCCCCACCTGCTCCGCCGCGGTCTCGAAGCCGCCGTACGCAGCCGGGACGCCGTGGGTACCCAGGATCCGTACGGTCGGCAGTGCGACAGACACGCAGCCTCAGTCCTCCCGGTCCCGGCAACGC
>CAXTVE010000469.1:0-2149 GCA_964247485.1 uncultured Propionibacteriaceae bacterium | reverse complement strand
CCGGCGGCACAGTCGGCGCCGGGGCGTGGTTGGGCGGCTCGGGCGGCGGCGGGCCGCCGGGCGTGACCGCGGCCGCGTCGACCGGGCTGCCGCAGACGTCGCAGTAGTCGTCGGAGGTCGAGGTGTGCCCGGCCGGGCAGACGGCGCTCACCGGGTCAGCCCCGCACCCGGGTGGTCTTGGTGGACGCAGTGTCCAGCGCCATCTCGTCGGCCTTGTCCACCGCCCGCTTCAGCCGCACCGTCCCGGTCTCCTCGTTGTCGATGTCGACCACCTTGCGCAACCGGGTGGTGGCCTCGGCATTTCCGGTCGCCTTGGCCAGCTGGACCGCCCGGCCGAGCTTCTGGGTCGCGCCCGCCTCGTCGCCGGCAGCCTTGGCCGCGAGACCGGCCTGGATCGCGTCGGCCAGCTCGGTCTGCCCGGTGTAGTGGGCGACCTCGGCGTTGATCCGGGTGGTCAGCACCTCGTCGTCGGACCACTTCGCCTTGACCAGACCCTGGGCGACCACCGAGTTGGCGACCGCCAGCTGGACGCGGGCCGCCAGCTGCTCCTGGCCCACCCCCTTGGCCGGGAGCCGGACGCTGACGTGGTAGTCCCGCGACTCGTCGCCCCACGACCCGGTGGGGTAGCCACCGGTCAGCGGGTTGACCTCGACCCGCCGCCCGGTCAGGTCCTCGACCTGTGGGGCGACCTGGCGGACGAAGACCACCGAGGAGCCCTGCGGCGCCCAGACCCGGAGCTGCGCGTCGGCCACGCCGCGGCCCATCGACTGCTGCATCATCGCGGCGAACTCCTGGCTCATCCCGGCTGGGGTGTCGGGCACGATGTCGACCGTGCCGAGCAGGGCCTGGGCGATCCGCCGCACCTCGGCCACCTGCCAGTCGACGCCCACCCCGCGACAGTCGCACTGGAACTTGCCGGTCACCCCTTCGATCGCCGTGCTCAGCTGCTGCGGGGTCTCGTTGTGGTTCTCCCCGTCGGTGAGCAGGATCGCGTGCTTCTGGGCCAGCATCGGGATCGAGTCGAAGAGCCGGCCGGCGAGGGTGAGCCAGGTCCCCATCGCGGTCCCGCCGTCGGACCGGAACATCGAGATCGCCTGGTGCGCCGCATAGCGGGCCCCCGGCTCCATCCGCACCATGCCCGCGCCCTGGCGTACGGGCGGGAAGGCCAGGTATGCCTGGTGCGTCCCCGCGACCACGGCGAAGTAGGTGCCGTCGAGGATCTGGTCGACCGCCGCCGAGGCGGCCTGCTTGGCCGCCTCCAGCTTGGTCCGGCCCATCGACCCGGAGGTGTCGACGATGACGATCTCGCCCGCGTCCCCGGCTCCGGTCTGGCCGGCCGCGCCCGCGCCGGAGCAGGTCACCGTCACGATCGCGTTGACGTCGGTGCCGCCGTCGGGCAGGAACTCGTTCTGGTAGACCGCCGCCGTGAACTCCGCCATGCCTCGCCTCTCTTGTCCCGCTGCCGTCGGCTCAGTATGCCGTGCGCGCGCTCAGACCTGGTGTCGGGCGAGGGCGACACCGATGTTGTCCCGGCCGCCCTGCTCGTTGGCCCAGGCGACCAGCCGGACGGCCAGCGGCAGCGGGTTGGCGTCGACCTGGCTGAACTCGGCGATCAGAGCCTGCAGGGCAGCCGCCTCCGAGGCGTAGTTCCACAGCCCGTCGGAGCAGACCAGCAGCCAGCCGGACGTCGCGACGGCCAGCGAGGCGGTCATCGGGGTGATGTCCGGGCTGTCGCGGCCGAGCCACTTGGTGATCGCGTGCGCGCCGGGCCCGTTCTCGGCCTGGTCGCGGGACACCCCCATCTCCATCCGGGCTGCGGCGACGGAGTCGTCCACGCTGAGCTGGATGGGCTGGTCGGCCGACCCGGGGTCGGGGATCCAGTAGACCCGGCTGTCGCCGACATTGCCGAAGTAGATCCGGTGCCGGTCCAGCACCGCGGCGGAGAAGGTGCAGGCGGCCGCGTTGGTGCTGTCCTCGGCGGTGTGGGCGATGACCGCGGCATTGGCCTGCGCCGCCGCCTGCTCCATCGCCTGGGCCATCGCCGCGGCGATGCTGGCCGGGGTGCCGAGACCCGCCGGCCGGGTCCCGGCGCGCAGGTCGCGCGCGGCCCGGGCGCCGGGCCGGCGGGGCCCCGGGGGGGGCCCCGCGG
>CAXTVE010000468.1:1574-2155 GCA_964247485.1 uncultured Propionibacteriaceae bacterium | reverse complement strand
CGGCCCATGGTGTCGACCACGTCGACCAGCAGCGGCTGGGGCACCGGGTAGCGGGAGAAGCGGACGAGCGCGTCGACGACCTGCTCGGCGTCGTGGCCGGCGGCGCGGGCGTTCCACAGCGCGAGCGGGGTGACGCGGTAGGTGTGCACGTGCTCGGGCGCGCGTTCGAGCTCGGCGAACGGCGCGATCGACGCCCGGGCCTCGGCCGCGGCGGGGTGGTCGACCTCGAGCAGCAACGTCTTGTCGGACTGGACGATCAACGGCCCGTCGGGCACGGTGTCTTCCTCACTGGGTTGGGTACTTCCACGGTGACGCACGGCACCCGGATCCCGGGGTCGTGAGGGTGATCGGGGCGGCGCTCCCGGCGGCCGGGACACCGGCACCGACCGGGGGACCCTCCGTCGAACGGGTTACACTCCGGCACCGAGAACGCACGCATGCCGCGCCGATCATACCGGGCTCCCCCGGCCATCGCCCTCCCCGAGCGGGCGTGTCGAGGCCCGAGATGGTCCGGCGTCGGGGGGGGGGGGGGGCCCCCCCCCCCCCCCCCGGGCGGCGCGCCCCCCCCCCCCCGCCCGCCC
>CAXTVE010000468.1:0-1564 GCA_964247485.1 uncultured Propionibacteriaceae bacterium | reverse complement strand
CCGAGAACGCCCGCCGGCCGCGCCGATCACCGCGGGCCCCCCGGGCCAGCGCCCGCCCCGCGGGGGGGTGGCGCGGCCCGAGATGGGCCGGGGGCGGGGCGGCCGGCCGACCGACCCGTCCCGAGGAGAAGGTCCGACAGCCCCCCGATGCAGCTCACGCTCCCTGCGCCCGCACCGCACCCCGCCGTCATCCACCGCGGGCAGACCGCACCTCGGCTCGCCGGGTTCGCAAACCGTCGGTACCGCGTGTCAGAGTTCGGCACGGCATCGGCAACCGTCTGGGGGACGTCCGCGTGACCAGCACCGAGACCAGAACCTCCTGGTCGGACAGACTCAGCCCACGCAACTGGTCCCTGGCGTGGAAGCTGGTGGCGGTCGGGCTGGTGCCCGCCCTGCTCGCCATCGTCCTGGGCGTACTCCGGGTCGCGGACCAGGCCGACACCGCCTCGGACCTCGGCGTCGCCAACCGGGTGCTGGAGGTCCGCGGCCAGGTGGCCGACGCCAGCTCCACCCTGCGGGTCGAGCGCGACCGGGCGACCTCGTTCCTGGCCGAGCGCCGGCTGGGCGACCGGGCGCCGCTGCAGGAGGCGATCCGCAACAGCGACGCCGCGCTCGAGCAGATCCGCGCCGCGCTGCCGGCCGCGGGCACCCTGGACGCCACCACCCGCGTCGCGGTCGAGCAGGCCCAGGGCGGTTTCGCCCAGCTGTCGGTGCTGCGCGACCAGATCAACGGCACGGGCGACCTGGCGGCCGCGGACGTGGCGCAGCGCTACACCGGCGTCATCGCCCGCGCGGACATGCTCGACCGCGCGCTGCTGCGGCAGGTCACCGTCCCGGGCGTGGGCGGCATGATCGACGCGCTGTCGGCCGTCACGGCCGCGTCGGAGGCCACCGCCCTGCAGCACACCGTGCTCGGGGCCGCCCTGCGGGCCGGCACCGTCACCCCGGCGGACCGGGCCAACGTCAACGCCACGGACAACGCGCTCGTCGCCGCCTACACCGAGTACCAGGTCGCGCTGCCCACCACGCAGACGCCGATCAACTTCGTCACGTCCCGCGCCAACGCCGAGCGCGACACCGACAAGGCCACCATCCTGTCCGCGCCGGCCCCGGGCCCCATCTCGGTGACCGTCGCCGAGTGGGACGACGTCAACCAGCGGGCACAGGAGCAGGTCAACGCCGCCGGTACCCAGGTCCGCACCGCGCTGACCGCGGCCGGCCAGGGGGCGGAGGCCCGGTCGAGCAACCTCGCCGGCGTCAACTCCGTGCTGCTGATGCTCGGCCTGCTGCTCGCCGCGACGATCGTGGTGCTGGTCGCCCGCACCCTGACCCGGTCGCTGCGGGTGCTGCGCAGCTCCGCGCTGGAGGTGGCGCAGCGGCGGCTGCCGCAGGCGGTCGAGAGCATGCGCGCGGGCTCCGCGCCGGACGTCACGGTCGAGCCGGTCCCCCTGACCAACCGGGACGAGGTGGGCCAGGTGGCCCGCGCGTTCGACGCGGTGCACGGGCAGGCCGTCCTCCTGGCCGCCGACCAGGCCGCTCTGCAGTCGAACGTCAGCAGCATGTT
>CAXTVE010000467.1:0-2167 GCA_964247485.1 uncultured Propionibacteriaceae bacterium | reverse complement strand
GCTTGCGGACCGAGCGCTTCTTCTCGATCAGGTCATACATCCGCGGCTGGGTGAAACTCGGGTCGTCGCCCTCGTTGTGGCCGCGCCGGCGGTAGCACATCAGGTCGATGACGACGTCTTTGTTGAACTCCTGCCGGAAGGCGAACGCCAGCCGGGCCACCCGGATGCAGGCCTCGGGGTCGTCGCCGTTGACGTGGAAGATCGGCGCCTGGACCATCCGGGCCACGTCGGTGCAGTAGATGGAGGAGCGGGACTCGGTCGGGGCGGTGGTGAAGCCGACCTGGTTGTTCACGATGATGTGCACGGTGCCGCCGGTGCGGTAGCCGCGCAGCTGGGACAGGTTCAGCGTCTCGGCGACCACGCCCTGACCCGCGAAGGCCGCATCCCCGTGCAGCAGCACGGGCAGCACCGGGAACGCCCCACCCTGGTCCAGGATGTCCTGCTTGGCCCGGGCGATGCCCTCGAGCACCGGGTTGACCGCCTCCAGGTGGCTCGGGTTCGCGGCGACGGAGGTCCGGATGGTGGCCCCGCTGAGCGCCGTGAACTGGCCCTCGGAGCCGAGGTGGTACTTGACGTCGCCGGACCCCTGGACCGTCCGCGGGTCCAGGTTGCCCTCGAACTCGCGGAAGATCTGCGCGTACGACTTGCCCACGATGTTGGACAGCACGTTCAGCCGGCCGCGGTGCGGCATGCCGATGCAGACCTCCTCCAGCCCGGCGTCGGCGGCCTGCTCGCAGACCTCGTCGAGCAGCGCGATGGTCGACTCGCCGCCCTCCAGGGAGAACCGCTTCTGCCCGACGAACTTCGTCTGCAGGAAGGTCTCGAAGATCTCCGCCTCGTTCAGCTTGTCCAGGATCCGCAGGTGCTCCTCGCGGGGCAGCGACTCGTGCGGCCGCTCCACCCGGTCCTGGATCCACTTGCGCTGGGCCGGCTCGGAGATGTGCATGTACTCGATGCCGGTGGTGCGGCAGTAGGAGTCGCGCAGGATGCCGAGGATCTTGCGCATCTTCATCAGACCCTGCCCGCCGGCGAACGCGCCGGTGGCGAACTCCCGGTCCAGGTCCCACAGGGTCAGCCCGTGGGTCTGCACGTCGAGGTCGTGGTGCCGCCGCTGCCGGTACTCCAGCGGGTCGGTGTCGGCCATCAGGTGCCCGCGGACCCGGTAGGCGTTGATCATCTCCATGATCCGGGCCTGCTTGGGGATCTGGTCCTCGTGGTCGCTGCTGACGTCGGTGGCCCAGCGGATCGGCTCGTAGGGGATGCGCAGGGCGGCGAAGACACTGTCGTAGAACCCGTCCTCACCCAGCAGCAGCGCGTGCAGCCGCTGCAGGTACTGGCCGGACTGGGCGCCCTGGATGACCCGGTGGTCGTAGGTCGACGTCAGCGTCATCACCTTGGCGACGCTCATCTGGGACAGCTTGTCCGGGTTGGAGCCCTGGAACTCCGGCGGGTATTCCATCGACCCGACGCCGATGATCGCGCCCTGGCCCTGCATCAGCCGCGGCACCGAGTGGTTGGTGCCGATGGTGCCGGGGTTGGTCAGGGTGATCGTGGTGCCGGCGAAGTCGTCCACGGTCAGCTCGCCGCCGCGGGCCCGCTTGACCACCTGCTCGTACGCGGTCCAGAACTGCGCGAAGTCCAGCGACTCACAGCTCTTGATGCTGGGCACGAGTAACTGCCGGGTGCCGTCAGGCTTGGCCATGTCGATGGCCAGGCCGAGGTTGACATGCGCGGGCACCACCATGGTGGGCTTGCCGTCGACCACGTCGTAGCCGTTGTTCATCTCGGGGTGCGTCTTCAGCGCCTGCACCATGGCGTACCCGATCAGGTGGGTGTAGGACACCTTGCCGCCGCGGGCCCGGCGCAGGTGGTTGTTGATCACCACGCGCTGGTCGATGAGCAGCTTCACCGGCAGGGAGCGGACGCTGGTCGCCGTCGGGACCGACAGCGAGAGGTCCATGTTCTTCGCGGTCCGGGCCGGTGCCCCCTTGAGGGTGGTGCGGACCGGCGCCTCGACGTTGACGTCGGGCCGGTTGGCCGGGTTCGGCGGGTCGGCGGGCACCCCGCCACGGGCTCCGGGGCTGGTCGGGCGGGTCTCCTTGATCTGCGCGGGGCGCTCGACGGTGGGCGTCCGCCGCGCGGTCGGGTCGGGACGCGGGGCCGCGGG
>CAXTVE010000466.1:992-2190 GCA_964247485.1 uncultured Propionibacteriaceae bacterium | reverse complement strand
CGCCCGGGGTCAGCGTGCCCGGGCACGGTCCCGCCAGCGGGCCGCGGGTGCTGCGGCACCGGCTGGCCGGCGGTCCGACGGCCGCGCTGAAGATCGCCTCCGGCTGCGACCGCCGCTGTACCTTCTGCGCGATCCCGCGCTTCCGTGGCGCCAACCTGTCCCGGCCGGTGGCCGACGTGGTCGCCGAGGCGTACTGGCTGGTCGAGCAGGGGGTCCGCGAGGTGTTCCTGGTCAGCGAGAACACCACCAGCTACGGCAAGGACCTCGGCGACCTGCGGCTGCTGGAACAGCTGCTGACCGAGCTGGCGGCGGTCGACGGCCTGGACTGGGTCCGGGTGTCCTACCTGCAGCCGGCCGAGATGCGGCCCAGCCTGATTGCGGCGATGACCGGTACCGAGAAGGTGCTGCCCTACTTCGACCTGTCCTTCCAGCACGCGGCGCCGGGGGTGCTGCGGCGGATGCGCCGGTGCGGCGCCCCGTCCTGGTGCCTGCCCGGGGGCGGCCAGATCCGGGCCGCGGCACCCCGCGCCGGCATCCGCAGCAACGTCATCTGCGGGTTCCCGGGGGAGACCGAGACCGACCTGGACCAGCTGCACGACTTCCTCATCGCGGCGGAGCTGGACGCGGTCGGGGTGTTCGGGTATTCCGACGAGGACGGCACCGAGGCCGCCCGGCTCGACGGGGCGGTGCCCGCGGACGAGATCGAGGCCCGGCGCGACGCGACGGCCGACCTGGTCGAGGAGCTGACCAGCCAGCGAGCGGCGGCGCGGGTCGGTGAGCCGGTTCGCGTCCTGGTCGAGGAGGTCGCCGAGGGCTCGCCGGTCGGGCGGGCCGGCCACCAGGGCCCAGAGGTGGACGGCACGGTCCGCCTGGTGACGGCCGGTCCGGTGGTGGTCGGGACGATCCTGGACGCGGTCGTCACCGAGAGCGAGGGCGTGGACCTGGTGGCGGCGGCCGGCGGGCACCGGTGACCAGCGAGCAGCGGCCCGCCGGGGTCGAGCGCGGCCCGGCCGCCCCCTCGGAGCCCCATCCGGCCAGCCCGGTGCCGCGCCCGGCACCCAGCTCACGATGCGCACCTTCCACACCGGTGGTGCCGCGGGTGAGGACATCACCCACGGTCTGCCTCGTGTGCAGGAGCTGTTCGAGGCCCGTCAGCCCAAGGGCAAGGCGCCCATCGCCGACACCGAGGGTCGGGTGG
>CAXTVE010000466.1:0-982 GCA_964247485.1 uncultured Propionibacteriaceae bacterium | reverse complement strand
CTCGGAGACCCATCCGGACAGCCCGGTGCCGAGCCCGGAACCCAGCTCACTGAACGTGCCCAACGCGCTGACCGCACTGCGGATCGTGCTGGTGCCGGTGTTCGCCTGGATGCTGCTGACTCATCCGGACGACAGCGGCTGGCGGCTCGCGACGGCGGGCCTGTTCACCGTCGCCATCCTGACCGACCTGCTCGACGGCTACCTGGCCCGCAAGCACGACCTCGTCACCCGCTTCGGCAAGCTCGCCGACCCGATCGCCGACAAGGCCCTCACCGGGACCGCCCTGATCTGCCTGTCGGTCATCGGCGAGCTCTGGTGGTGGGTCACGATCGTGATCCTGGTGCGGGAGTGGGGGATCACGGCGCTGCGGTTTGCCATGCTGCGCTACGGCGTGATGGCCGCCGGGCGGGGCGGCAAGCTCAAGACCTTCGTGCAGGCGGTCGCCATCATCCTCTACCTGCTGCCGCTGGCCACCCTGCCGTCCTGGGTGCCCCTCATCGCGCTGGTCGCCATGCTGGCCGCGGTGGTGCTCACCGTGGTCACCGGGCTCGACTACGTCCGGGCCGCGGTCCGGCTGCGCCGCTCGGTTTCCTCGGCCCCGTGAGCCTGGTCCCCGCCGTGTCGGTCCTCGCGGCCCTGCGGGACCGGGGTGAGACGGTCGCCACGGCCGAGTCCCTGACCGGGGGGCTGCTGGGTGGGCTGCTCACCGATGTGCCTGGTGCCTCGCAGAGCTACGTCGGCGGGGTGATCAGCTACGCCACCCGGCTCAAGGCGGAGCTGGTCGGCGTCGCCCCCGAGACGCTGGCCGCGTGTGGCCCGGTAGCGGAGCGGACGGCGGCGGAGATGGCCGCCGGGATCGCCCGTCGCTGCGGGGCCGACTGGGGGGTCGCGACCACCGGGGTGGCCGGTCCCGACGCGCAAGACGGCCACCCGGTCGGGGAGGTCTACGTCGGCGTCGCCCACCCCGCCACCGGCCGGGTCG
>CAXTVE010000465.1:0-2193 GCA_964247485.1 uncultured Propionibacteriaceae bacterium | reverse complement strand
CTCTCGGGTCGCCCGGGAACGGTTCTGGGTGAAGAAGTGCAGGCCCGGAGCGCCGCCGTGCAGCAGCTCCTCGGCCAGCTCCGTGGCGATGACCGTGCCGACCTTGCGCACCTGCTCCGGGTCGTCGGCCACCTCGGAGACCCGCTCGACCACGCTCGTCGGCAGGGCCGCCCCGGACAGCTCGGCGAACCGCTCGATCTGACGCACGTTGGTGATCGGCATGATGCCCGGGAGGATCGGTAAGTCGCAGCCCAGCGCCCGCACCCGGTCGACCAGAGCGAAGTAGTCCGCTGCGGTGAAGAACAGCTGGGTGATCGCGAAGCTGGCCCCGGCGCGGGCCTTCTCGACGAGGATCCGGGCATCCAGGTCGTGGTCGCTCTGCTGCGGGTGCGGGTCGGGGAAGGCGGCGACCCCGACGCAGAAGCTGCCCAGCTCGCGCACCATCGCCACCAACTCGGTGGCGTTGCGCAGCCCCTCGGCATGGGCCTCGAAGGGCACGGTCGGCCCGCCCGGCATGTCACCGCGGATGGCCAGCACGTGCCGGACCCCGGCGGCTGCGTAGGACCCGATCACCCGGCGGATCTGGTCGCGGCTCTGCCCGGCGCAGGTCAGGTGGGCGACCGAGCGCAGGGTGGTGTGCTGGGCGATCGACTGGGTGGCGGCGATCGTGCGGTCCCGGCTCGACCCGTTGGCGCCGTAGGTGACCGAGACGAAGTCCGGACCCAGGCTCTCCAGCTCGCGGACCGTCTGCCACAGCTGGCGCTGCTGCCCCTCGTCCTTGGGCGGGAAGAACTCGAAGGAGAACAGCGGGCGCTCGCCGGCCTCGAGAAGGTCGGCAATCGTGGCGGAGCGAGCCAGCATGGGCTCAACCTTAGTGAGCGGTGGTGACGGTCAGCCCTATTCTCAGAAGATGCTGCTGGAACGGGAGGAGCAGCTCCGAACCCTGGCCGGATACCTCGCCGACGCGGCCGGGGGGCACGGTCGTCTGGTTTTCGTCGCGGGCGAGGCCGGCGTCGGCAAGACCGCGTTCGTCTCGGCGTTCCTCGACCGGGTCGGGGGCACCGCGAAGGTGGCGACCGGCTGGTGCGACGGGTCGTCGACACCGTCGCCGCTCGGCCCGTTCCTGGAGATGCTGCCGGACCTGCCCGACGGGCTGTGGCCGGACGGCGCCACCCGCCACACGTTCTTCAGCCGGCTCGTTGCCGCGCTGCGCTCCCCGCCGACCCGGACGCCCTACCTGCTGGTGGTCGAGGACGCCCACTGGGCCGACGAGGCGACCCTGGACCTGGTCCGCCACCTCGCCCGCCGCGTGCACGACAGCCGGGCGCTCGTCGTGATCACCTACCGGGCCGACGAGGTGACGGCCGACCACCCGCTGCGGATCGTGGTCGGGGACGCGGCCACGATGACCGGTACCCGCCGGCTGGATCTCGCACCCCTGAGCCCCCGGGCTGTCCGGTCGCTGGTCGAGGACCACGCCCGTCGTCACCCGGCGACGACGGCCGCCGACGCCGACCGACTGCACGAGGTGACCGGGGGCAACGCCTTCTTCGTGACCGAGGCACTGTCCGCGGGCGCGGGACAGGTGCCGGCGACCGTACGCGATGCCGTGCTGTCCCGGGTCTCCCGCCTGCCTTCGCCGGCCCGGGCCGCCATGGACGTCGTCGCGCTGGTCGGCGCCCGGGCCGAGGTCGACCTGCTGGAGGACGTGCTGGACGGCGGCCCCGATGTGCTGGATCTCCCGATGCAGCAGGGCCTGCTGCAGCCCAGCGGCCGCGACGTCACCTTTCGCCACGAGCTGGCCCGGCTCACCGTGGCCGCCGAGGTACCGATCGGTCGCCATCGCGCGGTCCACCGCCGGATCCTGGACGCGCTGCGGACCCGGGCCGAAGCCGGCCGATCCGTGGACGCCGCCCGGCTGGCCCACCACGCCGACGCCGCCGGGGACAGTGCGGCGGTACTGGCCCACGGCCGGGACGCGGCCGCCCGGGCCGCGGCCCTCGGGGCCCACCGGGAGGCCGTCCGCCAGTACCGGCGGGTCCTCGCCCACGCGGGCCAGGTGCCCGACCTCGAGCGGGCCGACCTGCTGTGGGCGCTGGGCTACGAGTGCTACCTGACCAACCTGATCGACGACGCGCTCGTCGCCGTGGAAGCCGCCCTGACCATCTGGTCCGGGGCGGGACGGCGTCCGGG
>CAXTVE010000464.1:0-2202 GCA_964247485.1 uncultured Propionibacteriaceae bacterium | reverse complement strand
CCGGCGGTAGCCCTGCGCGACCGCTCGACTCCCCCATATGACTACCCAGCCTCGACCACAAGTCCCCCGAGCTTTGGGGGGTGGACCCCCACCACGGAGGTCTGGCGGCTCAAGCCTGATGGCCCGAACGTGCTCATTGACCCGTTCGACCAGAAGGGACCCCGCCTCAGATGCGCATATCCCAGCGCCTACCCAAGCGCTCCACGTTGCTGCGCCAGCCACCCCGACGGAAGGCTGTCGCGCTGGTTGGCGCGGCGGTCACCATCGCGGCCAGCTTCCTGGTGGTCCAGGGCGGCATCGGCAACGCCGACGTCGTCACCGCCCCGCCGAGCAAGCTGCTGGCCGTCGGACCGACGAGCCCGGACAACGGGTTCCCGGTCTGGTACAAGGACTCCAACAACCTCAGCGTCGGGCTCTGCCTCGACGACCAGAACCCGTTCTGCAACATCACGGCCGCGGACGTCCCCAACGT
Source organism: uncultured Propionibacteriaceae bacterium (assembly GCA_964247485.1). Classification (GTDB taxonomy): domain Bacteria; phylum Actinomycetota; class Actinomycetes; order Propionibacteriales; family Propionibacteriaceae; genus Microlunatus. The sequence continues at coordinate 1,730 of CAXTVE010000464.1, read as the reverse complement.
CCAGCAGCCGGTGTCGTTCCCGAACAACTTCCCGGACGAGACCTTCTACCAGCTGGCCTCCTCCACGCTGACGATTCCGGGCGGCGGCACGGCCGTGCTGAACGACAACCTGGAAGCCGCGTTCGCCACCCCGGGCCCGGTCGCCGGCCAGCAGATCACCTTCGGCCGGGTGCGGATCCGGCTGACGACCCCGAGCCTCGGCACCTACACGGTCACCCACCCGTACGGGGTGGACAAGTTCACGGTGACCGACACGGCCACCCGGAACATCAACTTCACCGAGGACGTCGGCGTCGGCGCACCCGGCGACTTCAAGGGCGCGCTGAACAGCCGGATCAACCCGTTCCTGCGCTGGGACACCGGCCTGATCAAGGGCCCGGACGGCGCCTCGTACCTGGGTGACGCCGTGACCGCGCACGCGATCACCGGTTCCGACCTGGGCACGAACTTCTTCCGCATCGACGGGCCGAACATCGGTGGTCCGGGCGTCAACACCCTGCAGACCAACCTGTTCACCGTGCAGGGCCGGGTCGCCACCAACGCCGGCGTCGCCCCGACCCAGGTGAGCTACACCCGCAGCAACACCAGCGGCGGCTTCATCGACGCGTTCGCGACCTCGCAGCCCAGCCAGGTCATCCAGGTCTCCGGCGCCGGGATCGCCACCACCAAGCTCAAGGCCGACGTGAGCGGCAACTACTTCGGCCGGGTCGCCTTCACCGGCGCCACCCCGCCGGCCTCGGTGCAGATCACGAACGTCTCCGACCGACCACCGACCACCGAGAACGTCACACTGACCGATCAGGTCGTGGTGACGAAGGCCGCGTACAACTCCGACACCGGCAACCTGGTCGTGAACGCCACCTCCAGTGACACCGCGACACCGCCGACGCTGACCGCCCAGGGCTTCGGCACCCTCACCGCGGGCGCCGCGACGTTCGCCCTCGGCGCGAACCAGCTGCCGCCGGGCGTGCTCACCGTCACCTCGTCCAAGTCCGGCTCGGGCACGGCTCCGGTCGTGGTCTCCGGCGCGGCGATCGCGCCCGATCCGGTGACGGCGCAGGCTCCGTCCACTCTGACCGTCCAACAGGGACAGTCGGTGCAGCTCGACGGTTCCGCCTCCCTGAACGCGACCGGCTTCGCGTGGGCCCAGGTCGCCGGCACTCCGGTGGTCACCCTGACCAACGCGAACACGGCGGTGGCCAGCTTCACGGCCCCGGCCACGGCCACGACGCTGACGTTCCGGCTGACGGTGCAGGGTCCGGGCGGCCCGAAGACGACCAACGAGGTCGTCACCGTGGCCGCGATCGCCCCGCCGCGGGCCAACGCCGGCCCGGCCCAGTCGGTGCTCGCCGGAAACTCCGTCACCCTGGACGGGTCCGGCTCCACCGGCGCCTCCAGCTACCTGTGGCGGCAGACCGGTGGGGTGGCGGCGACGCTGTCCTCCACCACGGCGGTCAAGCCGACCTTCACGATGCCGAACACGGCCGACCCGCTGATCTTCCAGCTCACGGTCACCGGCCCTGGCGGCACGGACGTCGCCAACGTCCAGATCAGCCCGATCGCCGACGTCCTGGCCACCAGCCAGATCGAGTTCCGCACCAGCAAGTCGGAATGGCGGATCCAGGGCACCGCGACGGTCGTCACCGGAAACGTGATCACCGTCCACCTCGGGAACACGCTGACCGGCCCCGTCCTCGGGACCGCGTCGGTGGACGCCCTCGGGGCCGGTC
>CAXTVE010000463.1:0-2209 GCA_964247485.1 uncultured Propionibacteriaceae bacterium | reverse complement strand
AGCTGGGCGTAGCGCCCGCCGAGGGCCAGCAGGTCGACGTGCGCCCCGTGCAACCAGCCGCGCCGCAGCCGGCCGCCGAGCTGACCGTCCTGGTGCAGCCCGCGGGCGACCGGCACGCTCGAGCGGGCCAGCCCCGGCAGCGTGATCGAGACCCGCTGCCGGGAGGCAAGCGCGACGAGCTCGGTGAGGACCGCGATCGCGAACACCACCCAGGCCACCCAGGCCCCCACGGTGATCAGGCCGACGAGGATCGTGCCGTCGTCGCGGGTGAACAGGGCCTCGCGCAAGCCGGCCCAGCTGGGCCTGCCGGGAAGCCGAAGGCCGGTCAGCGCGACCAGCGCAACCGGGGCGCCCACCAGGCCGGCCAGCAGCACCGCGAGGGCACCGAGGCCGCGGAGGGTGCGCGTGCTCACAGCGTCTCCGGGAAGAAGATGCGCAGCATCGCCGCGACCAGGAAGATGAGGGCGAAGATCAGCACCGGCAGGGTCATGTAGATCGTCATGCCCTCGGCGGTCGCGCCGGCCTTGATCTGCTCGCTGGTCTGGTGGGCGTCCCGCAGCTCGCGGACCCGAGCGCGCAGGGCGCCCGACAGCGCCGCGCCGGTCTCGTCCAGCTGCATCACGTCGGCGACGTCGGCCAGCTCGGGCAGCTGCAGCTGGTCGGCCAGCCGCCGCAGCTCGGCGTACGGCGGCTGCTGCTCCAACCGGGCCCGCTCCAGGGCGGTGCGGATCTGCAGGAACAGCGGCCCCTCGCTGAGCTGTGCGGCACTGAGCAGCGCCTGGGTGGCCGAGGCGTTGGCCATCCGTTCGAGCGTGACCAGGTCGATGAACACCAGCAGCGCCTCGACCGCACCGGTCCGCGCGGTGTCGGCGGTCTGCCGCAGCAGCAGGTCGGGCACGAAGAAGCCGACCGCCGCCCCGGCCAGCGACAGCAGCGCCGGCCAGGCGCCGACCACCCCGCCGAGGACGACGAGAGTGAAGGCGAACACCCCGGGCAGCACCGCCCCGATGACCATCATCACGGCCTTGTCGGCGTAGAACTCCGCGATCGGCTTGTCCTGCAGCCGCAGGGCCCGCCGAGCCCCTTCGGACAGCGGAATCGGCGATACGCGGTAGAGCAGCGCGCCCATCCGCTCGGACGGACCGGTCACCGGGCCGGGGTCGCGACCGGGTCCACGGACCGGGCCGTCGGTTCCGATGCGGTCGAGGGCGACGTCCAAGCGCGGCACGCTCGGGACGATGGCGGCGACCAGGCAGACCAGCCCGCCGGCGAGCAGGACTCCGGCCAACAGCACCATCGCCGCACTCATCGGGGGTCCAAGGGGGTCGCCCCCGTTGCCCCGATCCAGAGGGCGGTCACCGGGTCGCCCCGACCAGGATCCGGGGGCGCGGCGGCTGCTGGGCCTTGCGCCGCATCATGATCAGCGATGCCAGGTAGAGCACCAGCAGCACGGCGAGGATCACCTGCCCGAGAGACGTGCGGTAGGGCGCGAGGAACTCCGGGGCGAGCAGGGCGACCCCGGCCAACGTGGCGAGCGAGATGACGGTGACCTGGCGGACCACGACGTAGGGCTTGGCCCGCTCGATCTCGATCGTGCGCCGCGCCTTGAGCTGCGACTGCAGCGAGTCGGCCAGTGCCTGCAGGGTGATCGAGGCCCCGTTGGCGCCGCGCCGCGCGGCCAGCATCAGGGCGGCGACCACGCCGTCGGCGTCGGGCGAGTCGAGGTCGTCGGCGAACCGGCGCAGCGCGTCGTCGGTCTCCCAGCGATTGTTGAGGCGCAGCACCAGGGTGCCGATCTCCTCGCTGACCAGGGGCGGGGCTGTCCGCCGGGAGATCCGGATGGCGTCGGTCACCGACTTGCCGGTGGCCAGGGTGGCGGCCAGCGAGCGGACCCAGCGGTCCAGCGCCTCGAGCAGCTCGACGTCGCGGGGCTTCGGCACGGACAGCAGGTAGGGCAGGCCAAGGGCCAGCAACGGCAGGATGACCAGGGCGATCACCCAGCCGGTGAGCGCAGCGACGGCGAACCCGGCCAGCACGCTACCCAGCAGGACGAGGTCCCGCCGGCGGGTGAGCCGGGCCTGCTCGGCGCGGCCGGTGTTGTCGTATGCGCGACGCGTCATTGCCTACCGTTCGTCAGTATCGAATACTCGGTGACTGTATCCGATTCCTCCTGGAGGTGAACGTGCAAACCCTCGACACCGAGATCTGC
>CAXTVE010000462.1:0-2212 GCA_964247485.1 uncultured Propionibacteriaceae bacterium | reverse complement strand
GCTACACCCGCTACGGCTTCACCACCACGGGTCGGAGCTGGCCGATGGCGCGCGACCCGGCGTCGGTCGAGATCGAGCTGGCCTACCCGCTCGATCCGGTCACCGGGTGAGGTGGCCGGCGAGCCGCAGGGCGAGCGCGACCAGGGTCAGGCTCGGGTTGGCCGCCGGCGAGGTCGCGAAGACCGAGTTGTCGCAGGCATACAGGTTGTCGATGTCGAGGAACTTGAGGTCGGGGTCGACCACCCCCGTCCGGCCGGCGCCCATCCGCAGCGTGCCCACCTCGTGGGCCACCCCGCCGAGGTTGGCCTGGACCAGGTCGATTGTCTCGTTCTCCACCGGCTCGGCTCCCAGCCCGGCCAGCACCGTGCCCGCGACCGCCCGCGCCTCGGCCAGGGCGCCGGGCGGCAGCGGCGCCCGGGCCATCGTGATCTGCAGCGGGACGAAGGGCGGACCGACGACGTCGACCGCGTTGCCCGGCACCAGGTCGACGTTGAACAGGAAGACGATCTCGCAGAGCGTCGCATCCCCCTTGGCCGCCCGGTGCGCCGCGAGGTTGTCCGGGTCGACGTAACGCCCCTGGTTGAAGTCGGCGCCGAGCTCGATGACCACGTTGTACGGGTGGTCGGTGACCGAGGTGAGCCGGTGCCGCGACCACACCTTCGCCGACGCCGCCTCCGCCACGTGCGGGGAGTTCTTGGGCAGCGAGAAGTGGGTGAACCAGATCGGGTGGTCGGTCACCCCCCGGCCGATCAGCTGGTTGGGGTCGGCGAGGCCCGACTGCAGGGCGATCTTGGCCGACTCCAGGCAGCCGGCGGCCAGCACCACGGTGCGGGCCCGGTAGGTCCGCGGCCGGCCGGCGATGAGGTCCCAGCAGACGACCCCGGTGGCCCGGCCGCCCTCGACCAGCACCTGCTGCACCGCGTGGTTGAGGTTGACCGTGGGCGCCTTGGGGCCGCCGACGACCAGCTGGTTCTCGCTGAGCAGATCGGCGGTGGAGAACATCCCGCCCGGCACCGACAGCGGGGTGTAGCCGCGGTACTGCACGGCCACCGGCGCATCGAGGTGGTCGAAGTCGGGCAGTAGGGCCGCGAGGGTCGCCTTGGTCTGGTCCTGGAAGGTCGAGCCGACCGGACCGCTGCGGTTCAGCGCCTCCTCGGCCAACCGGTAGCCGGTGGTGAGCAGGTAGTCGCGGACCCCCTCCGGCCAGCCGGCCAGCTCCCAGAGGCCCATCCGGGGGATCAGCCCGCCCCAGAAGACCGACCGGCCGCCCAGGTTGAACGCCTGCCGGCCGCCGAAGGTCGACCCCGGCGTGTTCACGTAGTTGGGGTGGGAGAACTGCTCGTAGAGCCCCCAGATGTGCTTGTCGAACTTGCCGACCCGCAGCCGCCGGGGCAGGTTCGCGACGTGGGTCGGGAACAGGTAGGAGCCAGCCTCCAGCACCAGCACGTCCTGCCCCGCGTCGCTGAGCTGGTCGGCCAGCACGCCGCCGCCCATCCCGGAACCGACCACGATGGTGTCCCAGACCCGGTCTGGGTTCAGGTCGGGGACGAAGAAGGCCGTCTGGACCCGGCCGTTCTCGGTGGTCACGGCGGGCAGCGGGGTGAACATCTGGTCGAACGCGGCGACCTCGTACGTCTCCCCGTCCGCCGCGTCGACGGTCAGGTCCGGACCGTTCATCCACGTGCCGTCCAGCAGCAGCTTGAAGGTGAAGGGCCCGGGGGCCAGGTCGACGGTGAACACCCAGGCGCCGCCGGTGTAGAGGCCCGGCTCGTCGGCGGCCCAGCCGTCGCGGGCGGAGCGCAGGGTCATCCCGAGGTCGGGGCGGTGCAGGTCGGTGGCGAAGCGGATGGTGAACATCGACAGCCCTCTTCTCACTGGACGCAAGGTCCCGCGCTCCGGTGAGCGGGCCGCTGGAGCCGGGGGTCCCGGCGTCGGTCAAGCAGAGTGCCGAGCGGCCAGCCAGATACCGAGGCGGTGCAGCGTCGTCGTGAGTGCGGCCGGCGCGAGGACGTCGAAGTCGACGTTGAGGTAGACGAGGTAGCGCGCGGCCCAGTCCAGGTCGTCGGTGGCCAGCGTGAGCCGGCAGCTCGACCCCTCGTCCGCGACGGTGCCCGTGGTCGGCGGGACCAGGCCGCGGGCCAGCTCGGCGGACGTGTGCAGCCGGACCGCCACGCGGTGGCGTCGCGGCGCCGTCGCCAACCAGTCCCGGACG
>CAXTVE010000461.1:0-2247 GCA_964247485.1 uncultured Propionibacteriaceae bacterium | reverse complement strand
CCGCACCTCGGCGGCGAGGTCGCCCGCGGTGGTGAGGACGCTCCGCTGAGCCGCGGAGTGACCACGTTCGATGACGGCGGCCGGGGTGGCGGGGGACAGTCCGGCGCGGCAGAGGCCCGACACCGTCTGCGGCAGGTTGTTGACGCCCATCAGCATCACGATGGTGCTCCCGAGCCGGACGAGGGCGTCCAGCTCGGCCGGTTCGGGGGTGGTCTGCCCGGAGATGACGGTGAACGCCTCGCTGACCCCGGGCTGGGTCAGCGGGATGCCGCAGACCGCGGGGACCGACAGGGCGCTGGACACCCCCGGGACCACGTGGACGGACACCCCAGCCGCCACGCAGGACAGCATCTCCTCGCCGCCGCGGCCGACCACGAACGGGTCCCCGCCCGCCAGCCGGACGACCGACTGGCCCCGGCGGGCCCGGTCGACCAGGAGCTCGGAGGCTTTGCCCGCGCTCACCTGGTGGTGGTACGCCGCGGTGTCCATCTCCACCAGCTCCGCGCCCGCCGCCAGCTCGTCCAGCTCCCCGGTGGGGGCGAGCCGGTCGTGCACCACGACGTCGGCCTGGCGCAGGGCCGCACACGCCTCCAGGGTGAGCAGGCTGGTCCGCCCCGGACCTCCGCCGACCAGGGTGACCCGGCCCGCCGCCGCGGCCGGTTCCTCGGTCATCATCAACACGTGCAGGTGGCCGGCCAGCTCGCGGACCCGTTCGCGCAGCCCGGGTGGCAGGCCCACGTCGACGATCAGCCAGGCCGGTCCGATCAGCCGGAGCAGCCCGGCCGAGTCGGTCCGGGCGAGCCGGCTGGCGTAGCGCACGGTGTCGAGACGCTGCTCCCGATCCGGCAGCGGGCCGTCGGTGACGAGCGTGACGGTCGCCCCACCGTGCAGGAACCGCCGCAGGACCACGCGGGCGCCGAGGGGGTCGCCGAAGATCACGACCTTGCGACCTCGGGGATCGAGATCAATGTGCATGGGCACCGACACCTCTGACAGACGTACGCCGAGCGGACAATGTAGGCAGGTCCGCATTACCCCGGGGTTGCGGGCCGTTAAGGCTGGGTAAACCGGTCGCGCTGGTCGACACGGTCGCCCCGGCTGGTCACTCGCGGTCCCCGCCCCGGTCGCCCCAGAGATCGTGTGACCCACGTCTCTCCGAAACCACGCCCCGCGAGTTGTGTCAATTCTTCACCTTGAGCGTCTTAATGACGTATGTTCTTGTTCGGCCACCTGGACAGAGGGTCCGGGCGGGGGTGGCGCGAGCAAGAGGTGATTCGTTGAGTATTCGCAAGACTGTGGCGACCGTGGCCGTTTCGGCCGGCCTGCTGGCCACGCTGCTCCCCCTGACCCCTGCTGACGCCGCGACCCGCACGCTCGCGGTGGCACTCTACGAGAACGGGACCCGGCTGGGCCGGTTCGACGTCGCCAAGCCGTCCGGCATGACCGCGATCGGCGGCATCATCTCCGGGCTGGATGCGGACAACTTCCTGCTCGGCATCGACCGCCGGCCGCAGGACGGCAAGCTCTACGGCATCGGCAACGCGGGCGGCATCTACCGGCTGGCCGGCAACCGGGCCACCCAGGTCGGTCAGCTCGGCGACGGCCCGCTGCCAGTGGGCGTCAAGTACGACGTCGACTTCAACCCGGCGGCCAATGCGCTGCGCCTCGTCTCCTCGGACGGCGCAATCAACCTGCGTATCCCGTTCGGCGACGACGAGCCGGTCGATGGTGGCGAGGTGGAGGACGAGCCGCTGACCTTCGTCACCGCGACCGGGGACCCCGGACCCGCACCCACCGGCGACGGCATCACCGCCGTGGCCTACACCAACAACGACCTGACGACCACCACCGGCACCACGCTGTTCGACATCGACAGCAACCTGGACCAGCTGGTGATGCAGGTCCCGGCCAACGCCGGCTTCCTGTCGCCCGTTGGCAAGCTCGGTACCGGGGCGGGCGTCGACTCCGGGCTCGACATCTACACCGACCTGTCGGGCGGCTCGACCTCGGCAGCGGTGAGCAACACCGCGTACGCCGCCGTGCCGCTCGGGACGACCTACCGGTTCGCCAAGGTTGACCTGCTGACCGGTCGCGCGAGCTCCGTCGGCACCTTCTCGAAGCGGGTCACCGACATCGCGGTCGACCTGGACTCCTCGCTGATGTAGTTGGTGATGGTCCAGTAGGGCATGTGAAGGCGGGGGCCCCGCCGCCCCCCCCCCCGCCCCCCCGGTGTGTTTGGCCCCCGGG
>CAXTVE010000460.1:0-2263 GCA_964247485.1 uncultured Propionibacteriaceae bacterium | reverse complement strand
AGTGCATCACCATCGTCTCCGGCCCGATGGTCAGCGCCCGGGCGAACACGTCGTAGGGCTCGACCGACTTCTGCAGGTGCATCAGCATCTCGCCGGAGTCGTCGTAGGCCTGCAGCAGGTCGGTCTCATCCCTGACCCGGGACACACCGCGCCAGCCGCCGCCGTCGAACGGCTTCATGAACAGCGGGTAGCCCATCTCGCCGGCGATCGCGGGCAGGTCGAACGGGTCGTTGTAGTTCTGCGCCGTGTAGGCCCAACGCACGTTGTCGATCGGGTTCTTGTGCGGCACGAGCACGGTCTCGGGCACGTGCATGCCCAGCCGGATCAGCGCGCAGTAGGCGGAGTGCTTCTCCAGCGACTGGAACGTGAACGGGGAGTTCAGCAGGTAGACGTCGTCCATCAGGGCGACCTTCTTCAGCCACTCCCGCGGGTGGTAGTACCAGTAGGCCAGCCGGTCGATCACCACCTGCTGCCGGGCGCGGTCGCGCAGGTTGAACGGCGCGATGTGGGTCCGCTCGGTGTCCAGCACGTGCTCGGCGCCGGCATGGGTGAACACGCCCAGCCGGCGGGTGATGGCCTCGAACGCCTGGGGCCAGTCCTCCTCGGCACCGAGCAGCAGTCCAACGAGGTGGCGTTCCATACCCGTCTCCTTAGCAGAATCGCGGCAGGTGGTGGGCCAGCTGGCGCTGCCACCACTCCCAGTCGTGACTGACGTCGAACCCCCACAGGTCGAGCTCGCAGCGGATCTGACGGTCCTGGAGCAGGCCGGCCATCGCGATCGTCGAGGGCAGCGCGCCGGTCGGGTGGGTCTCCCAGGCCCCCTGCCCGACCACCAGCAGGACCGAGAGCCGGCTGCGCAGCCAGTCCAGGTGGTCGCCGTGCAGGTTCGGCACGTAGTCCGCCGGGTTGGCGAAGTAGGTGGCCTCGCCGCGGTCACCCCACGAGCCCCAGCCGGCGACGTCGTAGTTGCCCGACAGCCCGATGGCCAGGGGCGCCAGGTCGGCGCGCTGCAGCGCGAAGTGCACGGCGTGGTACGCCCCCAGGCTGCAGCCGACGGTGATCAGCTCGGCCCCGGGTGCGGTGTCGGCGTGCACGAAGGGCACCAGGGTGTGGGTCAGCCAGCGGGTGTACACCTCGTGGCGCAGCGCCCGCTCCTCGATCGGCAGCCACTTGTCCGACCAGGTCTCGGCGTCGAGGCTGTCGACGCAGTACAGCTTGACCCGGCCGGCGTCGACCAGGTCGGCGACGGCCGCCACCATGCCGTTGTTCTCGAAGTCCCAGGCCCGCCCGGCCTCACTGGGGAAGACCACCACCGGCCGGCCGTAGTGGCCGTAGCTGATCACCGTCATCCCCCGCTCGATGCCGCTGCCGAGCGGGAGCTCGACCTGTTGTCGCCTCATGCCGCCACCTCCGCCCGCTTGGGGAACCGCAGCCCGTTTCGGCGCAGCTCGATCTCGGCCAGGGCGTCGATCACCCTGCGGTCGCCCTCCCGCCAGGCCCGCACCGGGTCGTCACTGACGCCGGCCAGGACGTGGAGCGGCTGCGAGGCCAGCGCCCGCAGGGCGAACAGGTCCAGGTCCGCGCTGGCGTCGAGGAACTGCTGCGAGGCCCGCGCCTGGCGGAAGAACCGCACCCGGCGCGGCAGCCACAGGGCCACCACCAGAGCGACCGGGAGCAGGAACACGACCCAGCCGACGATCGCCGCGACCGCCTCGATGCTGCGCACCTGCTCGTTGGCCGCCGTGACCACGTTGCCCAGGGTCACCGAGGCCGCGTCGAACGGCCGGCGCAGGTCGGCGCCGACGCCGGGAACCCGGGCCGCCTGCTCGCCGGCCTCCCGCATGTTCTCGATCAGCCGGGCCGTCGTCCGCGCCGTCTCCCGGGCCGGGATCGCCAGCACGGCGATCACCTGGTTCACCGCGATCGCGGCCAGCGCGCAGGCGATGGTCCACGCGACCACGAACAGGTCGCCGACGATCTGACCGGCGAGCCGACCCGGTCGCGGGGAGTAGAGGCCCATACCTGCCGAACCTATCTGGACCAGCGCCCGGATGGCAGGATGGCCCGGTGCGTCGCCCCCGCCTCGTCGTCCTGGTGGTCACGGCCGCCCTGCTCGCCGGCTGCTCGGCCGGTGCCCCCCAGCCCGACCCGACGCCGGCCGCCACCGCCACCCCGGAGCGGGCGGCCGGCGCGCTGGCCGCGGGCCTGACCGCGAAGGCCCTGGGCGCGGTGGGGGTGGGCGGGGGCCCCGGAGCGGCGGTCG
>CAXTVE010000459.1:0-2263 GCA_964247485.1 uncultured Propionibacteriaceae bacterium | reverse complement strand
GGCGGGGCAGCAGCGCCAAGCGACAGCCGCCCCGCCCGCTGTGGGTGCGGGTCGCGCACGCCCTGGGCAGCGCGTGGACCGGCACCGCGCACGTGGTCGGTAACGCCACCCGCGGGGTCGGGCCGAACGCCAAGCCGGTGGACCCGGCGCTGCGCCGCGACGGCGCCGGCCTGTTCCTGATCGGCTGCGCGATCGTGTTGGCGGCGGAGTTCTGGTTCGGGCTGCCGGGCCGGCTGGGGGACGCCATCCACCTCGGCGTCGCCAACCTGATCGGCACGCTGGGTTACGTCTCCCCGCTGCTGTTGCTGCTGATGGCCTGGCGCACGCTCCGCCGCCCGGACCGCAACGGGCCGGCCGGCCGCCAGATCATCGGCTGGACCGCGATCCTGTTCGGACTGCTGGGCCTGGTCAACATCGCCCGCGGCCTGCCCGAGACCAACCAGCCGGAGCGGCTGCGGGAGGCCGGCGGGATCCTCGGCTACATCTCCTCCAGCCTGCTCGCCGACCTGTTGTCGGTCTACGTCGCGGTGCCGCTGCTGGTACTGCTGCTGCTCTTCGGCGTGCTGGTGGTGCTCGGCCTGCCGCTGCACCAGGTCCCCGACCGGGTGCGGGCGGCCCGGGAGCAGCTGGCCCGTCGCGACGAGGTGATCGAGGGCGAGGTGCTGCCCGAGCTCGAGTTCGGGGTGGACGAGGCCTACGACACCCCGGTGGTGGGGGAGCGGCCGGTCCGGCGGCCCCGGAAGTCCCTGCCCGAGAAGGCTGAGGAGCCCGTCGGGGAGGACCGGGCCGAGGACCTCCGTGAGGAGCACGTCCAGGAGGAGCCGAAGCCGGTCACCGCCGGCCTGCCACCTGGTGTGGTCGTGCACGAGGCAGAAGAACTGCCAGCCCCACCGCACACGCCCATGCCGCAGCGGAGCGAGCAGCTGCAGCTGTCCGGGGACGTCCAGTACCTGCTGCCCGACTCGTCGGTGCTCAAGCCCGGGTCGGCGCACAAGTCGCGCACCAGCGCCTCCGACGCCGTGGTGCACCGGCTGACCGAGGTGCTGGCGCAGTTCGAGATCGACGCCCGGGTGACCGGCTACACCCGCGGCCCGACGGTCACCCGCTACGAGGTCGAGCTCGGTCCCGCCGTCAAGGTGGAGAAGGTCACCGCGCTGAGCCGCAACATCGCGTACGCGGTGGCCAGCGCCGACGTCCGCATCCTGTCCCCGATCCCCGGCAAGTCGGCGATCGGCATCGAGATCCCCAACACCGACAAGGAGGTCGTGTCGCTCGGCGACGTGCTGCGTTCGGCGCGGGCCCGTAACGACGAGCACCCGATGACGGTCGGGCTGGGCAAGGACGTGGAGGGCGGCTTCGTGGTCGCCAACCTGGCCAAGATGCCGCACCTGCTGGTCGCCGGGGCGACCGGCTCCGGCAAGTCCAGCTTCATCAACACCATGATCACGTCGGTGATGATGCGCAGCACCCCCGACGAGGTGCGGATGCTGCTGGTCGACCCCAAGCGGGTCGAGCTGACCGCGTACGAGGGCATCCCCCACCTGGTCACCCCGATCATCACCGTGGCCAAGAAGGCGGCCGAGGCGCTGCAGTGGGTGGTCCGCGAGATGGACCTGCGCTACGACGACCTGGCGGCGTTCGGGTTCCGGCACGTGGACGACTTCAACAAGGCGGTGCGGGCGGGCTCGGCGAAGCCGCTGCCCGGCTCGGAGCGAACGCTGACGCCGTACCCCTACCTGCTGGTGATCGTCGACGAGCTCGCGGACCTGATGATGGTCGCTCCGCGCGACGTGGAGGACTCGATCGTCCGGATCACCCAGCTGGCCCGGGCGGCGGGCATCCACCTGGTGCTGGCCACCCAACGGCCGAGCACCGACGTGGTGACCGGCCTGATCAAGGCCAACGTGCCCAGCCGGCTGGCCTTCGCGACCTCGTCGATGACCGACTCCCGGGTGATCCTCGACCAGCCCGGCGCGGAGAAGCTGGTCGGACAGGGCGACGGGCTGTTCCTCCCGATGGGGCAGAGCAAGCCGATCCGGATCCAGGGGGCCTGGGTCACCGAGCAGGAGATCCGGTCGGTGGTCACCCACGTCACCGAGCAGCTGACGCCGACCTACCGGGAGGACGTGGCCGCCGCACCGGAGGCGTCGGGCAAGGTCGCCGAGGACATCGGCGACGACATGGACCTGGTGCTGCAGGCCGTCGACCTGGTGGTCACCCTGCAGCTCGGCTCCACCTCGATGCTGCAGCGCAAGCTGCGGGT
>CAXTVE010000458.1:0-2273 GCA_964247485.1 uncultured Propionibacteriaceae bacterium | reverse complement strand
GGCCGCGAGCGCGGCCAGCGCCTTCCGCGCCTTCTTCGCCGCCTTGGTCACCTCGTTCGCCTCGACCGCGCGGTCGGACTGCTTCCTTCGCTTGTTGCCCACCGCCTCAGCCTAGTGAGCGCCCTGGCCCGATCCCGCCTCATGACCCCCGTGCAAGGATTTCTGGCATGTTCCCCGACAACCTGACCCGGGCCGAGGCCCGCCACCGGGCCGCGTTGCTCGAGACCGGCGCGTACGCGGTCGAGGTGGACCTCTCCGGGCGTGCGGTCGCGGATCCGGGGACACAGTTCAGCTCCACCGCGACCATCGCGTTCACCGCCCGCGACGCCGGGCGGACGCACATCGACCTGATCGCGGACTGTGTCGTCCGGGCGGTGCTGGACGGCGCCGAGCTCGACCCCGCCGCCTTCGCCGGCTCGCGGCTGCCGCTGGACCTGGAACCGGGTCCGCACACCCTGACCGTCGCCGCGGTCTGCAGCTACAGCCGCAGCGGCGAGGGGCTGCACCGCTTCGTCGACCCCGCCGACGGGCGGACCTACCTCTACACCCAGTTCGAGGCGGCGGACGCCCGGCGGATGTACGCCTGCTTCGAGCAGCCCGATCTCAAGGCCCGCTTCACGACGACCGTGGTGGCCCCGTCGGACTGGACCGTGGTCGGCAACGCCGCCGTGGCCGCGACCGAGGAGGCGGACGAGGGCTACACGAGGACCCGGTTCGCCGAGACACCGCCCATCTCGACCTACCTGACCGTGCTGGTGGCCGGCGCCTACCTCCGGACGCCCGGACCACCGCTCGGCCGTCGCCGGGTCCCGTCGGCCCTCTACTGCCGCCAGTCGGTCGCGCCCCACCTGGATGCGCAGGAGATCTTCGACGTCACCGCGGGCGGCTTCGCCGTCTTCGAGCCCAGCTTCGGGCTCGACTACCCCTTCGACAAATACGACCAGGTCTTCGTCCCCGAGTACAACGGCGGCGCCATGGAGAACGTCGGCTGTGTCACCTTCCGCGACGAGTACCTGTTCCGCAGCAAGGTCACCGCCGCATCGCTGGACTACCGGCGCAACACGATCCTGCACGAGCTGGCCCACATGTGGTTCGGCGACCTGGTGACCATGCGCTGGTGGGACGACCTGTGGCTGAAGGAGTCGTTCGCCACCTGGTCGGCCACCTTCGCGGTCGGCGAGCAGTCTGACGACCCGGAGCCGGCCTGGGCCGCGTTCGGCAGCGGCCAGAAGACCTCGGCCTACCGGCAGGACCAGCTGTCCTCCACCCACCCGGTCGCCGCCGACATCGTCGACCTGAACGCGGTCGAGCTCAACTTCGACATGATCACCTACGCCAAGGGTGCGGCGCTGGTCGCGCAGCTGGTGTCCTACGTCGGCCGGGACGTCTTCCTCGCCGGGGTGCGGGACTACTTCGCCACCCACGCCTACGGCAACACCGCGCTGGTCGACCTGCTCGCGAGCCTGGAGCGGACCTCGGGCCGGGACCTGTCCCGGTGGTCGACGTCCTGGCTGGAGACGGCCGGGGTCAACACCCTCCGGCTGGAACTGGCCACGGACCCGACCGGCGAGGTGCACGAGGCCGTCCTGGTGCAGACGGCCCCGGAGTCGCACCCGACGCTGCGCGAGCACCGCGTCGCCCTCGGCCTGTACGCGGACCGGGACGGCGCCCTGACCCGCGTCGACCGGTTGGAGACTGAGATCGACGGACCGCGTACGCCGGTGCCCGGCCTGGTCGGCGCGCTCCGGCCGGCCGCGGTGGTGGTGAACGACGACGACCTGACCTACGCCAAGATCCGGCTGGACCCCGACTCGCAGGCCGCCGTGCTGGCCGGGCTGCCGACGATCGCCAGTCCGCTCACCCGCACCGTGCTGTGGAACGGGATGTGGGACGTCTGCCGCGACGCCGAGCTACCGGCCGCCGACTTCGTCGACCTGGTGCTGCGCGGCGTGGCGCGCGAGACCGATGCGACGACGGTGCGCAACCTGCTCGCCCAGGCGGGCACGGCCGCCTACAGCTATGTGCCGCCGGCCCGGCGGGCCGAGCTGGCGGAGACGTGGACGTCCGGGCTGGTCGCGCTGCTCGACGGGGCCGCACCAGGCTCGGACCTGCAGCTCGCGCTGGCCCGGGCCTTCGCCGGCGCGGCCGGGCCCGGCTGGTCCGGTGAGCGGCTGCGGAGCTGGTGGGCGGGTGCCGCCGTGCCGGCGGGGGGGGGGGGGGGCCCCGCCCGGCGGGGGGGGGGGGTGGGCCACCAGGCCCGGGGGGGGCGCGGC
>CAXTVE010000457.1:0-2281 GCA_964247485.1 uncultured Propionibacteriaceae bacterium | reverse complement strand
GTACGCTCGGTGCCGGCCCGGCGGCCGGTGTCGGACTCGGCGGCGGCCGCGGCGTACACCTCGCCGATGTCGGCCCGGCTCGCCGCCTGCTCGTCGATCCGCGGGTCGGAGACGGCGGCGATGACGATCCGGTGCTTGCGGCGCAGGGGACCGAGCACCGGGACCAGGCCTTCGGTGATCGCCGCCTGGTCCAGTCCGGTGAGGATGACCACCAGCGACCGCTGGGTCACCCGCAGGGCGATCTCGGTGACGAGCTCGCGGTGGTCGGTCTCCACCAGCACCGGTTCGATGGTGGCGAGGGCGTTGACGAAGGACGGCAGCACCTCCGACGTCGAGGAGCGCAGCACGCTGGCCCGGACGTCCCGGTCGGCGACCAGCAGGTCGACCCGGTCGCCGGCGCGCGAGGCCAAGGCGGCCAGCAGCAGCGCGGCGTCCATGGCGTGGTCCAGCTTGGGCTGGTCGCCGACCCGGCCGCACCTCGGCCGGCCGGAGTCCAGCACGATCAGCACATGCCGGTCGCGCTCGGGCCGCCAGGTCCGGACCACGACGGTGCTGGCCCGGGCGGTACTGCGCCAGTCGATGGAGCGGACGTCGTCGCCGGGGACGTACTCGCGGAGGCTGTCGAACTCGGTGCCCTGCCCCCGCTGCAGGATGGTGGCCCGACCGTCCAGCTCCCGCAACCGGGCGAGCCGGCTGGGCAGGTGCTTGCGGGCGTGGAAGGGCGGCAGGGCTCGGACGGTCCAGGGGGCATCATGCTCAACCTGGCGGCCGGCGAGCTTCAGCGGCCCGAGCGCCCGGATCACCACCGGGCCCGCTCGCCGGTCACCGCGCCGGGTCGGCCGCAGCGTCAGGTCGAGTCGACGCCGCTGGCGGGCGGGCACCCGTACCGACTGCACCCCCCCGCGGGCCCCGGCCGAGGGGGTCCAGGCGTCCCGCACCGTGGCGGCCAGGTCGCGGCGACCGAGGTTGGTCAGGGTCAGGTCGGTGTGCGCCTGCTCGCCGAGCCGGACCGACGTGTCCCCACCCCGGCGTACGCGCACCGCGGCCGGGGAGGCGCCGAGCAGCAGGTCGAGCGCGAGCACCAGCACCAGCACGCTGGTCGCGACCAGCACCGCGCCCCAGGAGCCGCCGAGCGCCCCCGCCACGACCGCCGCGGCCGCCAGTACCCCGGCCCGCCAGGTCAGGACCACAGGATCACCACTAGCGGGGTACCGGCACCGTGGCCAGGATCGACTCGATCACCGAGTCGGTGGTGACCCCCTCCAGCTCGGCCTCCGGGCGCAGGCTGACCCGGTGCCGGAGCGTGGGGAAGGCGAGCGCCTTGACGTCGTCCGGGGAGACGTAGTCGCGACCGGAGAGCCAGGCCCACGCCCGGGCCGTTCGCAGGATCGCGGTCGCCCCGCGCGGGGACACCCCGATCTGCAGCGACGGCGACAGCCGGGTCGCCCGCACCACGTCCACGATGTAAGCCAGCACCTGCGGGTGCACCAGCACCGACCCGACCTCCCGGCGGGCCCGGTCCAGGTCCTCCGGACCGGCCACCGGGACCAGGCCGGCGGCGTCCAGGTCGCGCGGGTCGAAGCCGCGGGCATGCCGGTTCAGCACCTCGATCTCGGCGTCACGCTCCGGCAGGTCGATCCGGATCTTCATCAGGAACCGGTCGAGCTGGGCCTCGGGCAGGGGATAGGTCCCCTCGTACTCCACCGGGTTCTGGGTCGCCGCCACGATGAACGGGTCCGGCAGCGGCCGCGGGGTGCCGTCCACGCTGACCTGTCGCTCCTCCATGGCCTCGAGCAGCGCAGCCTGGGTCTTGGGCGGGGTGCGGTTGATCTCGTCGGCCAGCATCAGGTTGGTGAACACCGGCCCCTCGCGAAAGGTGAACTGCGTGCTGCGCGCGTCGTAGATCAGCGAACCGGTGATGTCGCCCGGCATCAGGTCGGGGGTGAACTGCACCCGCTTGGTCCCGATCCGCAGCGCCTTCGCGAAGCTGCGCACCAGCAACGTCTTGGCGGTACCGGGCACCCCTTCGAGCAGCACGTGGCCGCGGCAGATCAGGGCGATCACCAGCGACGTCACCGCCGCCTCCTGGCCGACCACCGCCTTGCCCACCTCGGTGCGCAGCGCGGTCAGCGCCGCCCGGGACGGGGACTGCGGGGTGGGGGTGTAGGTGCTGGTCACAGCCGGCGGGCCTCCTGCTCGATGCGGTCCAGGTCCCTGGCCAGGTCGACCAGGGCGTCGTCGCTCGCGGGGCGGGCGTCGAAGAGCAGGGCGCGGACCTGGG
>CAXTVE010000456.1:0-2285 GCA_964247485.1 uncultured Propionibacteriaceae bacterium | reverse complement strand
GGCCTTCGTGTCCGGGCGGGTCACCGCGGCCGAACCGGGCTGCGTGCGGCTGGCTGACGGGCGCGAGATCGCGGCCCGGGCGGTGCTCGACGCCCGCGGGCCGGGGGACGCGTCGACCCTGCACCTGGGCTGGCAGAAGTTCGTCGGGCAGACCCTGCACACCCGCCGGCCGCACGGCGTGGTCCGGCCGCTGGTGATGGACGCGACGGTCACCCAGACCGACGGCTACCGCTTCGTCTACCTGCTGCCGTTCTCGACCGACGAGATCTTCGTCGAGGACACCTACTACAGCGACACCCCGGACCTGGACCGGGACCTGCTGCAGCAGCGCATCGCCGCATACGCCGAGCAGCGGGGCTGGTCGGTCAGCGGTCGGTCCCGAGCGGAGCACGGGGTGCTGCCGGTCGTGCTGGGCGGCGACTTCGACGCGTACTGGAACTCGACCGGCACCGACCTGGCCAAGGCCGGGATGCGGGCGGGCCTGTTCCACCCGACCACCGGCTACTCGCTGCCCGACGCGGTTCGGCTGGCGGCCCGGATCGCGGCCGCCCCCGACCTCAGCCACCCCGCGCTGCTGGAGCTCACCGCCGCGTACGCGCAGCGGACCTGGGCCGCCCGGGGGTTCTACCGCACGCTGGACACCATGCTGTTCCGGGCTGCCGAACCGGACCGCCGCTACATCGTGCTGGAGCGCTTCTACCGCCTCAAGCCCGACCTGGTGCAGCGCTTCTACGCCGCCCAGTCGACGCTGGCCGACCAGGTCCGCATCCTGTCCGGCCGGCCCCCGGTGTCGATCGGCCGGGCCATCCGAGCGCTGGCGCCCGGGGGCCGGACCTTGGGCGCTGTGAGATAGTGACCCGAGCGGCTGCGGCCGTGAATTGCTGGATTCCGCACGGGGTTGAGGTTGAGTATGAACGGCAACGCGTCCTATCGGCTCGCGAACACGGCGGTGCTGTCGGTGTGCGGTGTCGAGGCACCGATCACGGTGTCGTCCGCTGCGTTCGACGACCGGCTGACCGAGACCTACGCGCGGGTGGACATGAAGTCCGGCATGCTCGAGGAGCTGGCCGGGGTCCGCGAGCGCCGCTGGTGGCCTACCGACGTGTCCTTCGCCGACGCAGCGTCCATGGCCGGCGCCAAGGCCCTCGCCGAGTCCGGGATCACCCCGGCGCAGGTCGGGGTGATGATCAACACGTCCGTCTGCCGGGACCACCTCGAGCCGTCGACCGCGGTCGCCAGCCACCACCAGCTGGGGCTGCCGAGCAGCTGTCTGAACTTCGACCTGGCCAACGCCTGCCTCGGCTTCGTCAACGGCATCCAGCTGGCCGGCACCATGATCGACGCCGGCCAGGCCGACTACGCCCTGCTCGTCGACGCGGAGGGCTCGCGCCAGACCCAGGAGGCGACGCTGGACCGGCTGGCCGGGCCGGACGCGACCGCCGACGACCTGCGGGCCCAGTTCGCCACCCTGACCCTCGGCTCGGGTGCGGCGGCCATGGTGCTGGGTCGGGCCGACCGGCACCCGGAGGGGCACCGGGTCGTCGGGGGGGTCAGCCGGGCCGGCACCGAGCATCACGAGCTGTGCGTGGGTGACCTCAACCTGATGCGCACCGACTCCCGGAAGCTGTTCCAGGCCGGACTGGCGCTGGCGCTGGAGACCTGGGCCGACGCGATCGCCGCCGGCTTCGACTGGGCCGGCATCGACTCCTTCGTCGCCCACCAGACCTCGGTGGTGCACATCCGGGCCATGGCCGACGCCCTCGGCGTACCGGCCACCCGCTTCCCGCTGACCCTGCCGACCTACGGCAACATGGGGCCGGCCGCCGTGCCGTTCACCCTCGCCCAGGAGGTCGACCGGCTCAGCCCGGGGATGCGGGTGCTGCTGCTGGGGATCGGGTCCGGCCTCAACACCTCCTACGCCGAGATCACCTGGTGAACCCCGGCCCGGGCCTGGACGGGCTCGAGGCCGGCTGGTCGCGCCGGGTGACCGCCCCCGACGGGCAGGGTGTGTCCCGCACCTGGCACGTGCTGGACAACGGGGCCGAGCCACGCCTGGGCACCATGCTCTGCGTCCACGGCAACCCCACCTGGTCCTACCTGTGGCGCCGGTTCCTGGCCGCCGCCCCGCCCGGCTGGCGGGTGGTCGCGGTCGACCACCTCGGCATGGGCCGCTCGGAGCGGACCGCCGGGATCCGACGGCTGGCCACCCGGGTCGACGACCTGGACGCCCTGACCACCGCGCTGGGCATCGAGGGTCCGGTGGTGGTCGTCGCCCACGACTGGGG
>CAXTVE010000455.1:1877-2294 GCA_964247485.1 uncultured Propionibacteriaceae bacterium | reverse complement strand
TCGGTCCCCAGTCGTCCCGGTCGATCAGCGCCGGGATGCCCTTGTCGATGCCGACGCCGACCAGCCAGGGGCCGGCCATCGCGGCCGCGTTCTGCACCAGCACCAGCACGAGCACGACCCACAGGGCCTTGCGGTGCGGGCGCAGCAGGCTGCCCAGCAGCCGCCGGCTGCGGGCCCGCAGGATGATGCCGATCTTCTCCGGCAGCTCGTCGACGTCCTCGGCGGCGACGCCGCGCCAGTCCTTGTCCTCGGCGACCCTGTCCTCGACGGCGGTCACGTGGCCACCTCCTCCAGATCCGATTCCTGGGCCAGCAGGTCCCGGTACGCCGGGACCGTCGCGAGCAGCTCCGAGTGGGTGCCGACCGCGGTCAGGGTGCCGTCGACCAGCAGCGCCACCCGGTCGGCCAGCAGCACGGT
>CAXTVE010000455.1:0-1860 GCA_964247485.1 uncultured Propionibacteriaceae bacterium | reverse complement strand
GGGGGCCCCCCCCCCCCCCCGGGCGGGGCCGGGGGGCCCCCCCCCCCGCGCGGGGGGGCCGCCCCCCCCCGGCCCCCGCGCCTGCTCGACCAGCGCCTCGGTGTGCACGTCCAGCGCCGACAGCGGGTCGTCCAGCACCAGCACCCGGGGCCGGCCCAGCACCGCCCGGGCCAGCGCCAGCCGCTGCCGCTGGCCGCCGGACAGGGTCAGCCCCTGCTCGCCCAGCCGGGTGTCCAGCCCCCACGGCAGCTCGTGCACGAACTCGGCCTGGGCGATCCGCAGCGCCTCCTCGACCTCGGCGTCGGTCGCGTCCGGGCGGCCGAAGGTGAGGTTCTCCCGGGCGCTGACCGAGAACAGCGTCGGCTCCTCGAACGCGACCGCGACGACCTGCCGCAGCTGCGCCAGCGGGACGTCCCGGACGTCGGTGTCGTCGAGCAGCACCCGGCCGGCGGTCACGTCGTACAGGCGGGGGATCAGGGCGGTGAGCGTGGTCTTGCCCGAGCCGGTCGCGCCGACCAGCGCGACCGTCTCGCCCGGCGCGATGTCCAGGGTGACGTCGTGCAGGATGTCGTGGTCGGCGCCGGGGTAGCGGAAACCGGCCCCGTCCAGCCGCAGCCGGCCGGTGATCTCCGGCAGCGGCCGTACGCCGGGGCGGTCGAGCACCGCGGACGGGGTGTCGAGCACCTCGTACACGCGCTCGGCCGCGGTCTCGGCCTCCTGCGCCTGGGCCGTCAGCCAGCCCAGCGAGTCGATCGGCCACTGCAGCATCAGGAACAGCGACACGAACGCGACCAGCCCGCCCAGCGTGAGCTGCCCGTGGGCGACCGCGATGCCGCCGCCCAGGGTGACCAGGGCCAGCACGACCTGGGGGAAGACCTCCAGCACGGCCCAGAACCACGCCAGCACCCAGACCTTCTCGAGCTGCACCCCGCGCAGCTCCCGGGCCTGGGTCATGAAGTTGCCCAGCACCAGCTTCCGGCGGCCGAACGAGCGGATCGTGCCGATGCCGCCGGCCGACTCCTCGACGCTGGTGGTCAGCTCGCCGCCGAGGTCCTGGGCCCGCCGCGAGATCGTCGAGTAGCGAACCTCGAAGTATCGGGTCAGGAACACCAGCGGCACCGCGAAGACGACCACCACCAGCGCCAGCGGCCAGTACGAGAAGAACAGCAGGATCCCGACCACCACGCAGACGGTCGAGTTCACCAGCAGGAAGACCAGCGCGAAGCCGAGGAACCGGCGGATCGTGGACAGGTCCTCGGTCGCCCGGGACAGCAGCTGCCCGGACTGCCAGCGGTCGTGGAAGGACACCGGCAGGTCCTGCAGGTGACCGTAGAGGTCGCGGCGGATGTCGGTCTCCACGCCGAGCGCGGCCTTGGTCATCACCCAGCGCCGGACCAGGACGGCCAGCGCCTCCAGCACGCCCAGCAGCAGGGCCAGCCCGGCCAGCGGCAGCAGGGCGCCGCGGTCGCTGTTCTTGATCGCGCCGTCGACGACCCGCTGGGCGATCAGCGGCACGGCGGCGGGGGCCAGCTCCGAGGCCAGCGCGGCGCCGGTCATGAGCAAGAAACCCGACCGGTACGGCCGGGCGTAGGTCCTGGTGCGCCGGAGGGACTGGTAGGACGTTCGGCGCGGGGACACGATGACTGACGCTAACCCTCCGGCGCCGCCATATCACCTGAGTTTCGCGCTCAGCTCAGTGACGTCGGCGGCACCTGGGTCCGGGCTCGGCGTCGGCGGCGGCACCTGGGTTCGGGCTCGGCTCAGTGATGTCGGCGGACGCCGAGCAGGATGTCGTCCCAGGACGGGACGGGGGCCCGGCGGGCGCGGGTCCCGACGGCGGCGCCGTTGACGTCGCCGAGG
>CAXTVE010000454.1:0-2295 GCA_964247485.1 uncultured Propionibacteriaceae bacterium | reverse complement strand
AGGCGGGGGCCAGCGCGACGGCGGCACCGGGCACCGTCGCGTCCGCCCCGGCCGAGCCGGACAGACCGCCGAGGATGCCGCTGATGGCGGTCGCCATCTCCTCGGCCGACTGGTAGCGGTCGTCCGGGTTCTTGGCCAGGCCCTTCTCGATCAGCCGGTCGATCTCCGGCGACAGAGCGGGGTCGAGACGGCTCGGCGGCTCGGGCGTCTCGCGGACGTGCTGGTAGGCGACGCTCACCGGCGAGTCACCGACGAACGGCGGCCGGCCGAGCAGCAGCTCGTAGAGCACGCAGGCGGTCGAGTACAGGTCGCTGCGCTGGTCGACCCGCTCGCCGCGTGCCTGCTCGGGCGAGAGGTAGTGGGCGGTGCCGATCACCGTCGCCGTGCCGGTGAGCCCGGTCGTGGTCTCCGCCGCGGCCCGCGCGATGCCGAAGTCCATCACCTTGGCGTCGCCCTTGGGCGTGAGCATGATGTTCGACGGCTTGATGTCGCGGTGGATGATGCCGGCGGTGTGACTGTGCGCCAGGGCCAGCAGGATGACGCGGGTGACGTCGAGCGCCCGGGCCGGCGGCATCGCCCCCGAGTCGCGGAGGACGTCGCGCAGGGTCGGTCCGTCGACCAGCTCCATGACCAGGAACGGCACCGGCACGCCGGTCCGCTCGTCGACCTGCTCGCCGGTGTCGTAGATCGCGGCGATGCCGGGGTGGTTCAGCCCGGCGACGGCGTGGGCCTCGCGGCGGAACCGCTCCTGGAACGAGGGGTCGGCCGCGAGCTCGACCTTGAGGCACTTGACGGCGACCCAGCGTTCGAGCCGGAGGTCGAAACCTCGACGGACCTCGGCCATGCCCCCCCGACCGAGGCGGCCGTCCAACCGATACCGGTCGGCCAGCAGGACCTGGTCGTCGGTCATCGAGCTCCTCCGAGAACATGGCGGCAGCAGACCTGGAGATGCCGGCGCCCGCGTACCTGTGAGGAGAACTCTAGACGGCCCGCGATGCGCGTTTACAGCGTAAAGCCCGAATTGGCCTCTGGTGGGCCCGGGGGCCCCGGACCGGCCCGCCCCGGCACGTCACACGGGCGAAACACGGACGCAACGGAGCCGAAACCGGCTCTTCGATACATTCCCGGGCAGGGGAGGCGCCTTGGCGTTCCCTCGTCCAGCCCAGGTGGGCGCCGAAGGCCCCACATGACCACCGGAGGATCCATGTTCTCAAGTGCCGACGAGCTGTTGGCCTACGTGCGCGACGAGGGGGTCGAGATCATCGACGTCCGCTTCTGCGACCTGCCCGGCATCATGCAGCACTTCACCGTCCCCGTCGGCTCGTTCGGGCCCGAGGTCTTCGAGGACGGCCTGGCCTTCGACGGGTCGTCGATCCGCGGCTTCCAGAAGATCCACGAGTCGGACATGGCGCTGCTCCCCGACCCGACCACCGCGTACCTCGATCCCTTCCGCATCGCGAAGACCCTCTGCATCAACTTCTTCGTGCACGACCCGCTGACCAAGGAGCCCTACAGCCGCGACCCGCGCAACATCGCGCGCAAGGCGGAGAACTACCTCGCCTCGACCGGGATCGGCGACACGGCCTTCTTCGCACCTGAGGCCGAGTTCTACGTCTTCGACGACGTGCGGTTCGAGACCAAGCAGAACACCGGCTACTACTCCATCGACTCCGTCGCGGGCGCGTGGAACACCGGTCGCGTGGAGGACGGCGGCAACCGCGGGTACAAGGTCCGCTACAAGGGCGGCTACTTCCCCGTGCCGCCGGTCGACCACTTCTCCGATCTGCGTGACGAGATGACCAAGAACCTGGAGGGCGCGGGGCTGACCGTCGAGCGGGCGCACCACGAGGTGGGCACCGCCGGTCAGGCGGAGATCAACTACCGGTTCAACACCATGCTGAGCGCCGGCGACGACCTGCAGAAGTTCAAGTACATCATCAAGAACACCGCCTGGGCGGCGGGCAAGACCGCGACCTTCATGCCCAAGCCCATCTTCGGCGACAACGGCTCGGGCATGCACGTGCACTCCTCGATCTGGAACTCCGGCACCCCGCTGTTCTACGACGAGGCCGGCTACGGCGGCCTGTCGGACATCGCCCGCTGGTACATCGGCGGCATCCTGACCCACGCACCGGCGATCCTGGCCTTCACCAACCCGAGCGTGAACTCCTACCACCGACTGGTGCCGGGCTTCGAGGCGCCGGTCAACCTGGTCTACAGCTCCCGCAACCGCTCGGCGGCGATGCGGATCCCGATCACCGGCTCCAACCCCAAGGCCAAGCGGGTCGAGTTCCG
>CAXTVE010000453.1:0-2330 GCA_964247485.1 uncultured Propionibacteriaceae bacterium | reverse complement strand
GGGTGGCGATGGCGGCGGCGCCGCGGGTCGCGGTGCGAACGGGACGCTGAGGCCGGCCGCAGCGGCGTCCGCCGGACCGTTCGGGTTGGTGACCACCGATGCCTCCGGCGGCTCAGGGGGCCGCTGCTCCATCTGGCGGGCGATGGTCTCCAGCCCCTCGGCCAGCAGCAGGGCGGTCGGCGGTCGGTGGTTCCGGTCCGCGGCGAGCCCGCTGATCATCACCCCGTCCAGGCTGGCGGGGGCGCCGAGCCGCTCGGCAATCGGTTCGGGGGCCCGTCCGGGGTCGCGGGCCAGAATGTCGGCGATGCTGCGCGTCAGGAAGGGCGGCTTCCCAGTCAGCAGCGCGTACGCCACCGCGGTCAGCGAGTAGATGTCGGCCCGCCGGTCCAGCGGCAGCACGCCGGCGGCCTGCTCGGGGGCCATGTAGGACGGCGTGCCGGCGGTCATCGTCGCCCCGACCGCGTCGATCATCGACTTGGCCACCCCGAGATCGGCGATCAGCACCCGGGTCTGCCCGCCGCGCCCGGCGCTGAGCAGCAGGTTCCCGGGGGTCACGTCGCGGTGGATGATGTCGTGGCTGTGCAGCACCTCGATGGCGCGGCACGCTTCCGC
Organism: uncultured Propionibacteriaceae bacterium; assembly: GCA_964247485.1. Lineage (GTDB taxonomy): Bacteria > Actinomycetota > Actinomycetes > Propionibacteriales > Propionibacteriaceae > Microlunatus. The sequence continues at coordinate 1,718 of CAXTVE010000453.1, read as the reverse complement.
AGCCAGCCGCAGCCCGCGGACCGGCTCGCACCCGGTCTTGCGCAGGTCGTTGAACGAGCCGCCCTCGATGTAGTCCATGACGAAGTAGGGACGGCCGTCCGGGGCGGTCCCGATGTCGTAGACCTGGACCAGCCGGGGGTCATGGATCCGGCGCAGGATGCGGGCCTCGGCCAGGAAGCGGTTGCGGACGTCGTCGTTGCCCGCCCAGTTCTCCGCCAGCACCTTGACCGCGACCGGCACGTCGAGGTCGTCGTCATGACCGAGCCATACGGTGGCGAAGGACCCCGCACCGATCTGCCGCTCCAGGCGGTAGCGGCCGATGGAGTCCACCCGGTGCTCCTCCCAGCTCGGCCGTCCCAGTCAGGGGTCATTCTCGCCCAACCGGCCAAACTACGATGGCGCCGTGTCCGACATCCCCGTGGGGTCCCCGCCGGTGCCGCCCGGCCGCCACGCCGCGCCCGGGGGTTGGTACGCCGACCCGGTCGATCAGGGGCGGGAACGCTACTGGGACGGCTGGCAGTGGTCGCGCAACACCCGCCCCCGCGAGGGACAACCGCCGACCGGGCCGTCGTACGCCACTCCCGTGGCCCCGTCCCCGGCCCCCGGTTCGAGCCAGCCTCCGCAGTCGGGCTACCCGTCGCAGCCGGGCTACCCGCCCCAGCCGGGCTACCGGGGTTACCCGGTCGCGCCCGGCTACGGCCGCCCGGCCGGTGCGGCGGTCGCCACCGCGGACGGCGTACCGCTGTCCGGCTGGTGGTGGCGGGTACTGGCCACGGTGATCGACAACCTACTGCTGACGGTCGTGGCCACCGCGCTGACGGTGTCGGTCTGGCTGCCCGTCTACCAGGCCTTCGCCGCCTACTTCGAGGCCGTGGTCCAGGCTCAGCAGACCGGCGTGCTGCCGCCGCCGCTCGACCCGGTCACACTCGTCCCGCCCCGCAGCCAGTTCATCCTGACCGCCGTCTCCCTCGGCCTGGCGCTGGTCTACCAGATCGGCTTCCTGCGCTGGAAGGGGGCGACGCCGGGCAAGCTCGCCTGCCGGCTCCGGGTCGTCCCGGTCGACCGGGGCCGCGGGCCGGGCCCGCTGGGCTGGAACGCGGTCACCATCCGCGCCGCGATCTGGGTGCTCCCGGGCGTCAGCTCGCTGCTCGCCCTGTTCAGCCTGCTGGACGCGCTGTTCCCGCTCTGGCAGCCCAAGCGGCAGGCCCTGCACGACCTCGCGGCCAAGACCCAGGTGGTGCGGCTGGATCGCCCGGCACCCCGGTGAGGATCCGGCGGGGTCGCGACGGTTGACGCCGCGTGCGGGCCGCTGACTATATTGAGCCGAGGTCGGAGCGTTCGGGGCGCTCCTGCCCGGCGCCTGCTCCGGGCCCGGGGGCCACACAGCGCAAGAGGGGTCCGTGAGCCGTAAGCCACGACGGCAGAGTGCGGCCTACGTCATCTTCTGCCTGGTCGCGATCGGCGGTCCCTTCGTCGCGCTCGGCCCGGCCCCGGCGCACGCGGACGTCACCGACGCGACCCTGACCGTCCTGGTGAACCGGGACGAGGACGGGAACCGCAGCTACGACGACGGCACCGACCCCCCGCAACCGGGGATCGCGATCGCGGTCACCGACGGCACCGGCGGCAGCGTCCGGGGCATGACCGACGACGCCGGCCGGTTCGTGGTGACCGGGCCCGCCCGGCGGCCCGGCGGCCGCGACCGGGTCGTCGCCCCG
>CAXTVE010000452.1:0-2336 GCA_964247485.1 uncultured Propionibacteriaceae bacterium | reverse complement strand
GGGGCGCCCGGCTGGTCACCGGCGGCACCGACAACCACCTGGTGCTGATCGACGTGTCGAGCTTCGGGCTGACCGGCCGGCAGGCGGAGTCAGCGCTGCTGGACGCCGGCATCGTGACCAACCGCAACGCGGTCCCGGCCGACCCCAACGGGGCCTGGTACACCTCCGGCGTTCGCGTGGGCACGCCCGCCCTGACCACCCGCGGCTTCGGCGCCGACGAGTTCGACCAGGTCGCGGACCTGATCGTGAACGTGCTGCGCAACACGACGCCGGCGACGACGTCCGCCGGTCAGCCCGGCAAGGCCAAGTACAAGCTGGCCGACGGCGTGGCCGCCGCGACGAAGGAGCGTTCGGCCGAGCTGCTCTCTGAGAATCCCCTGTACCCTGGCCTGAATCTCTAAGCCGCCGCACAGGCGCCGGACCCCGGGACGCCCATGGAACCCACCACCGTGACGTCGATCGTGATGATCGTCTTCGCTGCGGCCCTGATCGTCGTGGGCCTCCGCAACCTGTTCGGGGCCTGGGAGCCGATCGTGCGAAGGGCGCCGGTGCCCGACGACGAGGCCGAGATCCAGGCCGCGATCCTCGACATGCGCCGCGCCATCGCCGACTACGAGCGCCAGCAGCGTTCGCAGTAGCTGCGCTACCCGGACACCCGCGTCCTCAGCCACTCGGTCCGGCGGCGCGCCGAGGCCCGCGACAGCCACGCGTCCTGGACCACCTCGGCCAGCTCGTCGTAGCTCAGCTCGCCGACCCGGCTGGCCCGCAGCAACACCGACGGATGGCCCTCGAAGTGAGCCGTGGTGAAGAACGGGGTGGTCTCGTCCTGCACCATGGCCAGCTTGTCCGACTCGTCCGGCACCCAGACGATGATCACGTCGGCGTACCGCTCCCCGGTCACGGGATCGGCGGCGTCGGGCCGCGGCGTCCGGAAGTAGACGAAGCTCTTGCCGCCGACCTGGTAGACCGGGTTGTCGCCCGAGCCGCGCTCCGTCGTCACGTGCGGCATGGCCTGCGCGAGGTCGTGCACGTCCGCGACCGTCGCCGCCCTCCGCCGCCGTGCCATCCGCCCATGCAACCAGACCTTGACCTGGAGTGCGCTCCAGGCCGGAGAATGAACCCATGGCAGAGCTGGTCGACGAGGACACGACGTACTCGATCGCGGAGGCGGCCGAGCGGCTCGGCCTGACCACCGACACCCTGCGCTACTACGAGCGTGACGGGCTGCTGATCGAGACGCCCGGCCGGGCTCCGTCGGGGCATCGTCGCTACACCGAGAACGACCTCGGCTGGATCACCCTGATCACCCGGCTGCGGTCGACCGGGATGCCGATCCGCACCGTTCGCGCGTACGCCGACCTGTGCCGACAGGGCGAGGGCAACGAGCTGGCCCGTCTCGACCTGCTCTACCAGCACCGGGACCAGGTGCTGGCGCAGCTCGCGCAGGCGACCAACCACCTCGGCGCGATCAACCACAAGATCGGCATCTACGAGGAACGGCTGAGCGGCGAGTCGGTCCCCCGCCGCTGATCAGACCCTCTTGACCTGGAGCGCGCTCCAAGGCGGAGGCTTGCATCATGACTTCACCCACCACAGACGCCCTTGCCACCCGCACCCTCGGCTCGGGTGACGCCGCCCTGACCGTCTCTGCCCTCGGCCTGGGCTGCATGGGTATGTCGGAGTTCTACGGGACCCCCGACGAGTCCGAGGCCGTGGCCACGCTGCACCGGGCCCTCGACCTCGGCGTCACCTTCCTCGACACCGCCGACATGTACGGCCCGTTCACCAACGAGCAGCTCGTCGGCCGGGCCATCGCCGACCGCCGCGACGAGGTGGTGCTGGCGACGAAGTTCGGCAACCAGCGGCGGGCGGACGGCAGCATGGTCGGGGTCAATGGCACGCCGGAGTACGTCCACGAGGCCTGCGACGCCAGCCTGCGGCGGCTCGGCGTCGACCACCTCGACCTCTACTACCAGCACCGGGTCGACAAACAGGTCCCGATCGAGGAGACCGTCGGCGCCATGGCCGAGCTGGTCACCGCCGGCAAGGTGCGCCACCTCGGCCTGAGTGAGGCCGCCCCGGCCACCATCCGCCGCGCCCATGCCGTGCACCCGATCACCGCGCTGCAGACCGAGTACTCGCTGTGGACCCGCGACCTCGAGGCCGAGATCCTGCCGACCCTGCGGGAGCTGGGCATCGGGTTGGTCCCCTACTCACCGCTCGGCCGCGGTTTCCTGACCGGCGCCATCACGACGGTCGACGACCTGCCGGAGGACGACTGGCGGCGGCGGTGTTCTCCTCGAGGTAGCGCACGCGCTTGGTGCCGGGGATGGGCA
>CAXTVE010000451.1:0-2341 GCA_964247485.1 uncultured Propionibacteriaceae bacterium | reverse complement strand
GACCGACGACGTGCCGGCCCGCGTCCGCGAGCTGGCCCGGCACGCGGTCGCGCTGAACACGACGACCGCCGGCCTCGCCCTGGCCTGGCTGCGAGCGCACCCGCTCGTCACCGCCGCGATCGTCGCGCCCCGCACCGACGACCAGTGGCGGGCCGTCGACGAGGCCCTGGCCCTGGACCTCGACGAGCAGACCGCCCGGACCGTCGGCGCCCTGTTCTAGAGCTTCCCCAGGAACGCCACCACCCGCTCGGTCAGCAGCTCCGCCGCGTCCTTGTCGTACGACGGCAGGCTGTCGTCCGCGAACAGGTGCTGGTCGCCGGGGTAGACGAACAGCTCGGCGTCGTCCGGGGCGGCCGCGACCAGGGCCCGGGCGGCGTCGATGTCGCCCTCGCCGGCGAAGAACGGGTCGGCGTCCTTGCCGTGGATCTGCACCGGCACGCCCGCCGGCCAGCTGCCACCGAACTCCGACAGCGGCACGCAGGACTCGAAGAACAACGCGCCGGCCGCGCCCGGCCGGGTCTGCGCCAGCAGCGGCGCCGGCAGCACGCCGAGCGAGAACCCGGCGTGGACCAGCCCGGCGGGCAGGTCGTCGGCCGACTTCCGGCCGCGCTCGACGATCTCGCCGAACCCGACCTTGCCCGCGTAGGCCAGGCCCTCGTCGAGGGTCTCGAAGGTCTGTCCGTCGAACAGGTCGGGCGTGTGGACGGTGTGCCCGGCCCGGCTCAGCGTGTCCGCGAACGCGCGGACCCCCGCGGTCAACCCCTGCGCGTGATGGAACAGCAGAACCTCAGCCACGTGCCTCTCCCTCCGTTGCGGTCGGGGCCGATCCTGCCCCACCCCACCGACAGTTCCGGACCAGCTGCTTTCCCGGCCGGCCCTGCACGGCCGCCGCTGATCGCAGCCGACCGACCGCTGACAGAGCGGTTGCCGCCGCAAGCAGGCGGGAAAGCTAGCATCCAGCAGGTCGTGTCTCACCCAGTCGTGAACTGGACACTGATGGCTGTCTGAGGCGTACCGGTGACACGGGGATCAGCCAGTGGGAGGCATCGATGCCCGACTCAGTTCCGGCCGGACCGGACCCGCTCGTCGCCAGCCAGCGCCGCCGGGCGGTGATCGCCAGCACGATCGGCACCACCATCGAGTGGTACGACTTCTTCCTCTACGGCACCATCGCCGCCCTCGTGTTCCCGCACCTGTTCTTCCCCAGCGGCTCGCAGTATTCGGGGATCCTGGCCTCGTTCGCGGTCCAGGCCGTGGGGTTCGGCGCCCGGCCGGTCGGGGCCGCGATCTTCGGCCACGTCGGTGACCGGCTGGGCCGCAAGAACACCCTCGTCACCACGCTGATGCTGATGGGCGTCTCGACGTTCCTGATGGGCCTGCTGCCCGGCCGCGACTCGATCGGGCTGGCCGCGCCGATCCTGCTGGTCGTCCTGCGGATCCTGCAGGGCATCGGCGTGGGCGGCGAGTGGGGCGGCTCGGTGCTGCTGTCGATGGAGTGGGGCTCGCAGCGCCGCCGCGGGCTGATGGCCAGCTACCCGCAGCTCGGCGTCCCGCTGGGGCTGCTGCTGTCCACCGGCATCGTCAAGCTGATGCAGGGCACCACGAGCGAGGACAGCTTCGACAGCTGGGGCTGGCGGATCCCGTTCCTGCTCAGCATCGTGCTGGTCGGCATCGGCCTCTACGTGCGGCTGAACGTGCTGGAGAGCCCGGCCTTCGCCGAGGTCAAGAAGCAGCAGGTCATCCACCGGCAGCCGGTCCTGGAGGTCATCCGGACCCAACCGCGGGAGATCCTCACCTCGGCCTTCATCCGGCTGTCGGAGCAGGCGCCGTTCTACCTGTTCATCACCTTCGTGCTGACGTACGGGACGACGAAGCTGGGGCTGGCCCGCGGTGATCTGCTGAACTACACGCTGGTGGCGGCCGCGGTCGGGCTGATCACCGTCCCGCTGTTCGGGCACCTGTCCGACAAGATCGGCCGGCGGCTGACGTACGGGATCGGCATCGCCGGCACCGCCGTCTTCGCCTTTCCGTACTTCGGGCTGCTCAACACGAAGACCTCCGGCCTGGTGCTGCTGGCGATCGTGCTGTCGCTGATCGTCCACGACATCCAGTACGGCCCGCAGGCGGCGCTGATCGCCGAGAGCTTCGGCACCAACCTGCGCTACAGCGGGGCCGGCATCGGCTACCAGCTGGCGTCCGTGATCGCCGGCGGCCCGGCGCCGCTGATCGCGACCGCGATCCTCAAGCACACCGGGTCCAGCACCTGGATCAGCTGGTACATCATCGGCTGCTGCGTCCTGGCCGCGCTCGCGCTCTGGCTGATGCGGCGGCGGCAGGAGTC
>CAXTVE010000450.1:0-2346 GCA_964247485.1 uncultured Propionibacteriaceae bacterium | reverse complement strand
GGGTGAAGCCGGGATAGTCCTGCTGGGAGGTGTTGCGGTTCGGGGTCAGGGTCCGCACCGCCGCGTCGTCGCTGCCGACCGGGGCGTCGCCCGGAAACTGGTCCGAGGCGTAGACCGACGCCTGGTTGCGCGCCCCCCGGATGTGGAGGCTGCCGTCGGGCGCCTGGTCGTAGGTCGACGAACCGACCGACCAGTAGCTGTCGGGGTTGTAGCCCCAGGGTTTGTCGGCTTTGCTCCTGGTCTCGCGCGCCCAGACGTCGGCCGCCTCGAGCGGGGCGGACCGACCGACGGCGGTGGCGGGCAGGGCGGCGACCCCGGCGACGACGCCGGCCTCCCCGGTCAGCACGTCGCTCAGCAACCGGCCGTCCGGTGGGCGGACCCGCTCCACCGTGGCCGACACCTGCTGGTCGAGATCGACCGTGGCCGAGATGAGCGCCGGCATCGAGACCTGGCCGTCCGCGGTGGTGCCCGGCCGGTCGTCGGCGGTGAGCGGGCGCCCCGCGACCACCCCCCGGTCCAAGCCCCACAGCGCGGCTTCCGCCGCCGGGTCGATGGCCGCCACGAGCACCGGCATCGGCATCCACACGGTGGTGTCCAGGTCCTTGGAGTCGCTGGCACCGTCCGGGAGGTAGTTCCCGTTGCGTACCCGGGTACCGAGGTAGTAGCAGTCCATCACGGGCCCGGTCGACGTGCCGCCGTAGCGACTGGCGTACCCGAAGGGACCGTTCGTCTGCTTGCCTTCGGCGACGGTCGCGAACTTGTCCTGGAAGTAGTTCGTACAGGCCGGGACCGGCGCCCGGCGGCCCGGCACCACCTCGGCGTAGGTGAGGCTGGATCCGAACCCGCCCTCGCGTCGGTAATCGACCGAAGGCAGAACGGTGATCCGGTTGCGACTGACGTAGACGTAGCTTGGCGCGCCCTCGAACCGGCTCGTGCCCCGGTCCATGGTCCAGCTGGGCGTGATCCGGAACAGCTGCTGGGTGCTGCTGTCGACGTAGGCCTTGACCGGCACCGACACGTAGGCGCCGAAGTCGACGTAGCCCAGGTTCGCCACGGGGGCGGCGACGTCGACGCCGTCGACTGTGCGGATGGCCGCCAGCTGGTCGGTCGTGATGCCGCCGAAGATGCCGGACTGGTAGTTGGGCCGGACCAGGCCGCTGCTCGCCTCGAGCTCGGTGTAGGAGCCGGGTGGGCGGACGAGCAGGTCGTAGGTCGATCGGAAGTTCTCCGTCACGGTGCCGCGGACCTCGAGCCGGGTGGTCTCGGCGGCGCCGGTCAGCACGCTGAAGCTGGTGGCAGCCACCGCGATACCCAGCAGCAGGGCCAGGGCGCGGCCGAGCCGGTGCCGCAGCTGGCCGAGAGCGACCCGGAACATAGTCCGCAGTCTGTAGGCTACATTGTGACAATGCAAGACCTCGCCGGCCGATAGGAGACAAGTCGTGGCCATCGCCCACGCGGTGCTCGCTCTGCTCGCCGACGGCCCGGCGCACGGCTACTCGCTGCGTACGGCGTTCGAGCAGTCCGTCGGGCCGCAGTGGGGCGGCCTCAACATCGGGCACCTCTACCAGGTGCTGGACCGGCTGGCCCGCGACGGGCACGTGACCTCGTCACTCGTGCCGCAGAGCGTCAAACCGGACCGGCGGGTGTACGCGCTGACTGACGCCGGACGGGCGGAGCTGGAGCGGTGGCTGGCCGCGCCGGTGGAGCGCACCGGCGGCTACCGCGACGACTTGATGCTGAAGGTGCTGGCGGCCGCCCGGGTGGGTGAGGACGCGGTGCTTGGCGTCCTGGACCGGCAGCGCCGGCACGAGCTACTCCGGCTCAAGGGCCTGCACCGGCTTGCCCGCCAGCACGTCGACGCGCCCCTGGTCGAGCTGCTGGTTGAGGCGGCCATCCTGCACACCAAGGCCGACCTCGCCCTACTGGACCGCGCCGAGGTCCGCGCCGCCGCCCTGGCCGTTTCCACCGCTGACGTGTCGGACACGCAGCGCGCCGTGACGACCCCGGCGTCTGGCAAGTCGGCGTAAGGGGGGTCAGGCGCAGTCCCACCGGAGTGCCGGTCGGACCCGCGAGCTCCTCCACATGGGTGTCGCCGTGAGTGTCGACACCGACCACGGCGTCGACGAGTACTGCCAGGATGGGAACCGGCCAAGTCCGTCCTGCGGGCGGACCGGCTTCTCATCAGGCCAACTGGTGGGCCGGGCCAGTGCCGGCAACCACGACGAACAGGCCAGAGGCACCCGCGCCGCGTCGCGCGCTCACGACCCGGCGGGGACCGTCTCGACGACGGGTCGCGCGCCGAAAGGCTGGGAGAGTCTGCGACTGTCCATCGCGAGCCCATCTTGG
>CAXTVE010000449.1:0-2359 GCA_964247485.1 uncultured Propionibacteriaceae bacterium | reverse complement strand
CGGCCCTGCAGCTTCGGGAGGGTGTGGGTCGTGCCGCACCGGTTCGGCCCGTTGAAGCCTAAGACGGCCCCCTCGGGCACCTCGAGGTCGATCGCGTTCACGACGGTCTGCCGCCGGAACCGCTTGGTCAAGCCGGTGGTCGAGACCGGTGCGTCGTTCACGCGAGCATTCTCCGCTCGAGTCGAGCGGGGCTCAGCCGAGGGCCTCGTAGAGCTTCTCCGGCCGGACCGCCCCGACCGCTAGCCGGCCGTCGTCGGTGATCACTGCCGAGAACGCGGTCCCAGCCAGCAGCCGGCCCGAACCCCAGGCGCCCTCGACCCGCGGCAGCTGACCGAGGAAGCCCTCGAGCTGCTCGGAGCCGCTGCCGCCGACGTCGCCGACCTGGCGTACGGCCACTGTGCTCCAGCCGGACCCCACGATCTTCACGTCATCCCGGGAGTCCTCAACCCGCTCACGGGCCTTGCGGCGCTCCTCGGCGGTCGGCTTGCGCGGCTCGATCGCGCCACCCTCGGTGACGTCGGTCCCGGGCGGGGCCTTGAAGTCGAACTCGCGGTCCTCGGGACGGGTGAAGCTCACCGAGTCGTAGCCCACCTCGAAGACCAGGTCGGCCCGCTCGTTGAGGATCTGCACCCGCAGCGGCAGCTTGGTCTCGCCGTCCACGGCCAGCCGGATCTGCCCGACGAGCGAGGCGTCGTCGTTCGGGTCGAGCACCAGCTCGTACGCAGCCCGGTCGGCGACGGTCACATCGCTGTCGGTGGTCACCGTGGTGGTCGGCTCCAGAGCCTCGAGCACCTGCTCGGCGGCCTCCTGCGGCGTACGCGGCAGATCACCGGACTTGCGCCCCAGGTCACCGGCCTTGGCGTCGGCCGGCAGGGTGCGGTGCGTGGCGGCCTGGTCACGGCTGGACCAGACCCAGAGGTCACGACCGTTGCTGATCACGTCGGTCTCGCCGTAGGTGCCGAGGATCGCCAGCCGGGCCTTGTCGGGCGCGGAGTAGCGGACCCGCAGCGTGTGGGTGCCCGAGAGCAGCGAGGTCAGCTCGGAGCTGTCCTGGCCACCGGCGCCCGGGATCGCGGGGATGCCGAGGTTGGCCCGCTGGATGACGGTGCCGGACAGGCCGTCGACGCGGGCCTGCTGCACGTCGACGAGCAGCTGCTCGGCCGTCCGGCTGGGGAGCTTGCGCTCGGCGGTCGCATTGGTGGCCACCAGGGCGGTGCCCGAGGCGGCCACGACGAACGCCAGCGGCACCAGCCAGCGCGCGGCCGGCCGGGAGGAGAGGAGCTGCATGCGGGCAAGTGTGACCGGGCTCGCTGTGAAGTCGCTGAGATAGTGGGACCGTGCGCTTACTGCTGGTCGACGACGAGGAACGGATGGTCGCCGCGCTGCGCCGGGGACTGGTGGCCGAGGGCTTTGTCACCGAGAGCGCGGGTGACGGGCTGACCGGGCTGACGCTCGCCCGCGAGGGCGACTTCGACGCCGTGGTGCTGGACGTGATGCTGCCCGGGATCTCCGGATACGAGGTGGTGCGGCGGCTGCGCCGGGAGAACAACTGGGTGCCGGTGCTGATGCTGTCGGCCAAGGACGGGGAGTACGACCAGGCCGACGCGTTGGACGACGGGGCCGACGACTACCTGACCAAGCCCTTCTCCTTCGTCGTGCTGCTGGCCCGGATCCGTGCGCTGCTGCGCCGCGGCGCGGTGGCCCGGCCGGCCGTGCTGTCCGCCGGGGACCTCAGCCTCGACCCAGCGACCCGGGAGGTGCGGGTGGCCGGTGAGTTGGTCGAGCTGACCCCGCGGGAGTTCGCCCTGCTGGAGTACCTGATCCGCAACGCCGGCCGGGTCGTGGCCAAGATCGAGCTGATCGACCACGTCTGGGACAGCGCCGCCGACGTCACGCTCAACACGGTCGAGGTCTACGCCGGCTACCTGCGGCGCAAGATCGGCACCGACCGCCTCAGCACCGTGCGCGGGGTCGGTTACCGGCTGCGCGCCTCGTGATCCCACGACCGTGAACCGGTTCTGGCGGCTCAGCCTGCGGGCCCGGTTGATGATCGTCGGGCTGGCCGGGCTGACCGTCGCGCTGGTCACCGGCGGCCTGGCGTTCTACGGGGCGCTGGCCCTGTCCGTCGACCGCACCCTGGACAACGAGGCCCTGTCCAGCGCCCGCGACGTCGCCGCCCTGGTCAACGAGAACCGGCTGCCCTCACCGATCCCGGTCTCCGGCAGCCAGGTGATCCAGGTGGTGAACGACGAGCAGCGGGTGCTCGCCGGCTCCGCGACCGCCGACCGGCTGACCCCCCTGCTGACTCCGGACGAGCTGGCCCGGGCTCTGGCCGGCGACGCGGTCGTCGTGGACGGCG
>CAXTVE010000448.1:0-2392 GCA_964247485.1 uncultured Propionibacteriaceae bacterium | reverse complement strand
CAGCAGGGCCAGCCCCGCGAAGAAGCCGACTCCGGCCACGGCCGCACGACGACGGTGGACGCGCCGGACTCCGGTGCCGCGCAGCGTGTTGACCAGCTTGGGGTCCTCAGCCGCAAGCGCGGCCTCCATCTGCTCGAGGAGGCGCTGTTCCTCATCCGAGAGGGCCACTGGCCACACCCCCATGGGTCTCGTTGTGCGCGTGCCGTCGTCATGATACGCGTCCCACAAGTACGCAGGTCTTCGATCCGTTCGGATCGAGTGCCCACCCCGGTGTGGTGCCGTGCAGCATGTCATCGTCCCTGATGGGTCGACCGAAACCCAGTTTAGGTGGCCGCAGGCGCAGGGGAAACCCGTAAGCCCAATCTGCGCGAACAGTTCACCTGGCCGTGATGGCAGCGAAGGCCGGCCGTCCCGGTCAGCGGGAGCGGGCCAGCACCGCCCGCCGGACCGCGCCCGTGCCGTAGCGTCGAACTGCCCGGTCGACCGCGTGATCGGCCTCCCGCCAGCCGAACTCCGGGTCCAGCAGGGTCGGCTGCCGGTAGGCCTTGTTGGCGTCGACCAGCTGCTCGGCCCGCACCCCGACCCGGCGGACCCGGGCCCGGTCGAGCCCGAGCCGGTCGTAGAGCGCCTGGGCGGCCAGGTAGATCTCCTCGGTCACGTCGGTCGGTCCGGTCAGGGTGGTCGACCGGATGACCTCGGTGAAGTCGGCGAACCGGACCGAGATCGCGATCGTGCGACCCAGCACCCCCTGCCGCCGCATCCGGGCCGCCGTCCGGTCGGCCATCCGCAACAGCTCCCGGCGGATCACCTGCGGATCGGTGCTGTCGGCGCTGAAGGTCTGCTGCGACCCGACGCTGCGCTCGGGCACCTGCGGCACCACCCGGCGGGCGTCCCGACCCCAGGCGAGCTCGGCCAGCCCGGCTCCCGAATGGGGACCGAAGCTGCGGCGCAGCATGCCCCGCGGCGCCTGCGCCAGGTCCCCCACGGTGCTGAGCCCGAGCCGGTGCAGCTTCTCGGCGGTGGCCGCGCCGACTCCCCACATCGCCTCGACCGGCAGCGGGTGCAGGAACGCCGCGACCCCCTCGGGCGCCACCTCCACCAGGCCGTCCGGCTTGGCGGCGCGCGAGGCCATCTTGGCGACGAACTTGGTCGGCCCGATACCGACCGAGCAGGTGATCTGCTGTTCGTCGGCGACCACCGCCCGGACGTGCTCCCCGATGGCGGCCGGCGCTCCGAACATGGCCACCGAGCCGGTCAGGTCGAGGAACGCCTCGTCGATCGACGCCGACTCGACCACCGAGGTCACCGTGCCGAAGACCACCGCGATCGCCCTGGAGACCTCGGTGTAGCGGTCGAAGTCCGGTTCCACGAACGTGGCCATGGGCGCCAGCCGACGAGCCTGCGGCGAGGGCATCCCGGACCGCACACCGAGGGCACGCGCCTCGTAGGTCGCCGAGAGCACCACACCCCGGGGGAACCCGCCCACGATGACCGGCCTCCCCCGCAGCTCTGGCCGGGTGCGCACCTCGACCGAGGCGTAGAAGGCGTCCATGTCGACGTGCATGACGATCCGGGGGGGCGACGACACCCCACCAGATTATCGAACATGTGTTCGGTCGGCTACCCCCGCGGCGGGCGTTGGGCGAAGACGTGCACCGCCGGGGCGATCGCGCGGAAGACCGGGTCCGCGCTGATCTCGGCCTCCAGCGCGGCCAGCTCGGCGTACGCCGACGGCTCGGCCTCGACCATCCGCTCCGGCACCAGGTCTGCGACCGCACCGATGCCGTGGCTGGCCAGCACGGTGAACCCGGCCGCCGCGACCGCCTCGACCACCCGGTCGTGGTCGAAGCGACCGGCGTCGGCATAGCTGCGCCGAGCCAGGGCGAGGTGGCCGGCGAGGGCCTGGGTCAGGACCAGGGAGTGCCGCAGCGCGACCAGCAGGCTCAGGGCGCCGCCGGGCCGGAGCGACCGGGCCATGGCGACCAGGGCGTCGGCCGGCGCGTCGACCACCTCGAGCACCCGATGGCAGACGACCGCGTCGGCGGCGCCCGGGGTCAGCAACCGGTCCAGGTCCGTGGCGTCGCCCTGGAGTCCACGGATCCGGTCGGTGACGCCCGACTCGGCGGCTCGTCGCTCCAGCGAGGCCAGCGCGTCCGGACTCGGATCGACCACGGTCACGCGATGCCCGCGCTCGGCGAGCGGGATCGCGACGCCGCCCGTGCCGCCGCCGACGTCGACCAGGTCGACGGGGCGCCACTCCCCCGCGATGAGCCCGTCGAGCTGGCCGACCAGCAGCGACAGCAGATGCGCCTGGGACACCGAGCGCCGAACCCTGGTGGGTCGTCCCCCCTCTGCTGACCCGAGCTTGTCCGGGGGGTCCGAGGGGGGTCGT
>CAXTVE010000447.1:0-2415 GCA_964247485.1 uncultured Propionibacteriaceae bacterium | reverse complement strand
GCCCTCGCCGGTCTTGGTGGAGATCCGAAAGACCGGCCAGCCGCGGTCCCCCAGCTCGATCTCGGCCAGCTCGGCCAGCTCGGCGGCGTCGGGCACGTCGATCTTGTTCAGCGCGATCACCCGCGGCCGGTCCTGCAGCCCGCCGTGCGCGGCCAGCTCGGCCTCGAGGACATCGAGGTCACTGACCGGGTCGCGGCCGGGCAGGTAGGTGGCGCAGTCCAGCACGTGCACCAGCGCGGCACAGCGCTCGATGTGGCGGAGGAAGTCGAAGCCGAGCCCGCGGCCCTCGCTCGCCCCCTCGATCAGCCCGGGGACGTCGGCCACGGTGTAGGTGGTGTCGCCGGCGACGACGACCCCGAGGTTCGGCACCAGCGTGGTGAACGGGTAGTCGGCGATCTTCGGCCGGGCGCGGGACACCGCGGCGACCAGCGAGGACTTGCCCGCACTCGGGAAGCCGACCAGACCGACGTCGGCCACCACCTTGAGCTCCAGGGTGATGGTGCGGGTCCCACCGTCGGTGCCGAGCAGGGCGAACCCGGGGGCCTTCCGGGCGCTGGAGGCCAGCGCTGCGTTGCCCAGGCCACCCCGACCGCCGGACGCGACGACGACCTCGGCGCCGGCCCCGGTCAGGTCGGCGAGCTGCTCGCCGGTGTCGGCGTCGGCGACCACGGTGCCGTCGGGCACCGGCAGCACCACGTCGTCACCGCGGGCCCCGTTCTGGTGGTCGCCACGGCCCGGAGCACCGTTGGTCGCCTTGCGGTGGGACTGGCGGTGGTAGTCGACCAGGGTGGTCAGCTCGGGGTCCACCCGCAGGATCACCGAGCCACCGTCGCCGCCGTTGCCGCCGTCCGGCCCGCCGAGCGGCTTGAACTTCTCCCGGTGGACCGACGCGCAGCCGTGGCCGCCGTTGCCGCCGTACGCGTGCAGCGTCACCCGGTCCACGAATGTCGGGATCGCCACGCGTGCGCCTTTCTCTAGAACCGACGAAAGGGTGGCCCGACGTGTCGGGCCACCCTCGTCGAGCTGTGCGGGTCGAGCTACACCGAGGCGGTGGCCTCGACGGGTGGGGTCACGTTGACGACACGGCGGCCGCGGCGAACGCCGAACTCCACCTGACCCTCGACCAGGGCGAACAGCGTGTCGTCGCCGCCCCGACCGACCCCGTTGCCCGGGTGGAAGTGGGTGCCGCGCTGCCGGACGATGATCTCGCCGGCGTTGACGACCTGGCCGCCGAAGCGCTTGACGCCGAGTCGCTGGGAGTTCGAGTCGCGCCCGTTCCGGGTGGAGGAAGCGCCCTTCTTGTGTGCCATGTCTGCCTCAGCTTTCGATCCCGGTGACCTTGACCTGGGTGTACCGCTGCCGGTGACCCTGGCGCTTGCGATAGCCGGTCTTGTTCTTGTACTTGAAGATCTTGATCTTGGGGCCCTTGGTCGCCGCGAGCACCTCGGCGGTGACCGACGCACCCCCCAGCGCGGCCGAGTCGGACGTCACCGACGCGCCGTCCACCAGCAGCAGCGGGGTCAGGGAGATGCTCGCGCCCACCTGGTCGTCGATCTTGTCGATCTCGAGCACGTCGCCGACGGCGACCTTGTGCTGGCGGCCGCCACTGCGCACGATCGCGTACACGTCTGGTCCACTCTCTTCGCTGGTCTGGGCTGTGCCCGAATTGGGCACACGAACAGGTGCGCACGACGCGCACCGAAGGACTAGGTTACGCGGGCCCGCCAAGACCGGTCAAACGCCGGGTCCAACCACTAGCCTGACGCCCGTGCTGCCCCGGATCGCCGCCACGGCCTACCTGACGCCGCTGCGCGAGGGCGGATCGCTGCCCGGGCTGATGGAGGCCGATGACCTGGGCACCTACGTGGTCAAGTTCACCGGCGCCGGCCAGGGGCCGAAGGCGCTGGTCGCCGAGATCGTGGTCGGCGAACTGGGCCGGGCACTGGGAGTGCCGGTGCCCGACCTGGCCCTGATCGACGTGCACCCCGAGATCGGCCGCCGCGAGCCGGACGAGGAGGTGCA
This sequence comes from uncultured Propionibacteriaceae bacterium, assembly GCA_964247485.1. GTDB lineage: Bacteria > Actinomycetota > Actinomycetes > Propionibacteriales > Propionibacteriaceae > Microlunatus. The sequence goes on along the minus strand of CAXTVE010000447.1, from coordinate 393 downwards.
GGAGCTGGTCACCGCGAGCGCCGGGACCAACCTGGCCATCGACTTCCTGCCCGGGTCCGTCGGCTACGACCGCTACTTCGCCGTGCCCCGGGTCGAGGCGTCCCGGGTGCTCTGGCTGGACGGCCTGGTCGCCAACGTCGACCGCAGCGCCCGTAACACCAACCTGCTGATCTGGCACCGGCGGCTGTGGGCCATCGACCACGGCGCCTGCCTGCGCTTCCACCACGCCTGGGGACCGGCGGAGGCCTTCGCGGGCACGGCGTACGGATGGGCGGATCACGTGCTGGCCGGCCGGGGCGACCCGCGTACGGTGCACGCCGAGCTGAGCGCGATGGTCACGACGGACCGGCTGGCCGAGATCCTGGCGCTGGTGCCGGACGACTGGCTGGGGCC
>CAXTVE010000446.1:0-2437 GCA_964247485.1 uncultured Propionibacteriaceae bacterium | reverse complement strand
CGGGGTCGACCTGGAGGTGCTGGGGCACGCCCTGGCCGACAACGCGGTCGCCGCCCAGTAGGCGTCACGGCGCGCGGGCCGACCGGGGGTCGGTGGCTGGCGGGGATGCGGACCGCGCCGGTGCTCATCCTGGTCTGGGCCAGCCGGGCCGCGTACCTGGACCGCTACGCCGAGCCGGACAAGGGCTGGACCGACCGGGACCCGGACCGGTGGTCGGCGCCGTACTGGTACGTCGACGGCGGGATGGCGACGCTGGCCATGCTGCTCACCGCCACCGATCTGGGCCTCGGCGCCTGCTTCTTCGGCGTACCCACGGACCGGGTCGAGGCGGTGCGGTCGGCCTTCGACGTCCCCGACGACCAACTGAGCGTCGGGGTGATCAGCCTCGGGTACGCGGCCGACGGCGGGGCGCCTGGCTCGCCGTCCCGCCGGGAGCGGAAGCCGTCCGATGAGCTGACCCACCTCGAGGTGTGGTAGAGGGCGGTTGTCAAAGATTTGGGTCCGTGTCGACGGCGCCGTTATAGTCCTGTGACCGATTTTCCAAGTCTTCGGGAGTGTTGTGCGCAGGATCATCCCCGCCGTGGCCGCGGGGGTCACGGCTCTGGCCGTGGCCGGCGGAACCTTCGGCTACGTGACCCTCGACAAGGCGGTGTCGCTGTCGATCGACGGCCGGCCGCAGCAGGTGCAGACCATGGCGGGCACGGTCGGTGCCCTGCTCGAGGACCAGGGCATCGCCGTCGGTGACCGCGACCTGCTGTCCCCCGCGCCGGACACCCGGCTGGGCGAGGGCACCGAGATCGCTGTCCGCTACAGCCGCCCGGTCGACCTGACCGTGGACGGCGCGCGGCAGACGCTGTGGACCACCGCCACCTCGGTGGACCGGGCGATCGACGAGCTCGGCATCAACACCACCGGGGCCGACATCAGGCCGGGGCTGGCCACCGCCGTGGGCCGTGACGGGCTGGCGGTGACCATCGCGACGGCCAAGACGGTGACCATCGAGGCGGCCGGCAAGAAGCGCACCGTGACCACGACCGCGCCAACCGTCGCCGGAGCACTGGCCGCGGCGAAGATCAAGGTCGACCGGGACGACCTGCTGAGCGTCAAGCCGGCCGCCAAGCTGGTCGACGGCGCGAAGTTCCGCTACACCGAGGTCACGGTGTCCACCGCGACCAGCAAGAAGCGCGTCCCGTACGAGACCGTGCGCAAGAACACCGCGAAGCTCGAGCGCGGCGAGACCGACGTGGACATCCGGGGCGTCGAGGGCGTGCGCACCATCACCTACCGGGTGGTCCGCCACGACGGCAAGACGGTGAGCAAGAAGCAGGCGTCGTCGAAGATCACCCGGAAGCCGGTGGTCGAGGTGGTGCTGGTCGGTACCAAGCCCAAGCCCAAGCCCAAGCAGAAGGAGACCTCGGGCGGCGGCTCGACCCCGTCCGCCTCGGTGGCCTCCGGCAGCGTCTGGGACCGATTGGCTGGTTGCGAGTCCGGCGGCAACTGGTCGATCAACAGCGGCAACGGCTACTACGGCGGGCTGCAGTTCTCGGCCAGCACCTGGCGCGCGTACGGCGGCTCAGGCCTGCCGCACCAGAACAGCCGGGCGCAGCAGATCGCCATCGGGCAGAAGCTGCAGCGGGCCGCGGGCTGGGGCCAGTGGCCGGCCTGCAGTGCCAAGCTGGGCCTGCGCTGAGCCTGCTCGACCCCTCGGCGGTCCGTGACCTGGCCCGCCGGCTCGACCTGCGGCCCAGCAAGCAGCGCGGGCAGAACTTCGTCACCGACGCCAACACCGTGCGGCGGATCGTCGCGGCCGCCGGCGTCGGCCCGGACGACACCGTGCTCGAGGTCGGTCCCGGGCTCGGCTCGCTGACCCTGGCCCTGCTGCCGGTGGTGCGCCGGGTGGTCGCGGTGGAGATCGACGAACGGCTGGGCTCGGCGCTGCCGGGCACGGTGGCTGCGCGGCTGCCCGAGCGGGCCGACGCGCTGCAGGTGCTGGTCGCCGATGCGATGGCGGTGACCGCGCTGGACTGGGCCCCGACCGCGGTGGTGGCCAACCTGCCCTACAACGTCGCGGTACCGGTGCTGCTGCACCTGCTGGCCCAGTTCCCGGGCTGGGGTCGCGGGCTGGTGCTGGTGCAGGCCGAGGTCGCCGACCGACTGGTCGCGCCGCCGGGCTCGCGGACCTACGGTGTGCCCTCGGTCAAGCTGGCCTGGTACGCCGCCGCCCGCCGGGCCGGCTCGGTGCCGGCCACGGTGTTCTGGCCGGTGCCCAACGTCGAGTCCGGCCTGGTCGCGATCGACCGCCGACCGGCGCCGGAGACCACCGCCACCCGGGCGCAGGTGTTCGCGGTCGTCGATGCCGCGTTCGGCCAGCGGCGCAAGATGCTGCGCTCGGCGCTGGCCGGGCTGGCCGGGTCGTCGGCCGCGGTCCGTCGGGTCG
>CAXTVE010000445.1:0-2460 GCA_964247485.1 uncultured Propionibacteriaceae bacterium | reverse complement strand
CCGGCCGGAGCGCAGCCTCGGGCTCACGGGGCTGCGCGGGGTGGGCAAGACGGTGCTGCTGAACGCCCTGCGGTCGCAGGCGATGGATCGCCGCTGGGGCACCGGCAAGGTCGAGGCGCGACCGGACACCAGCCTGCGCCGGCCGCTGACCTCCGCGCTGCACGCGGCCGTACGCGAGCTGTCGGTCCGGCACCGGGCGCCGGACCGGGTGACCGAGGTGCTCGGGGTGCTCAAGGCGTTCGGGCTGCGCACCAACCCGCGCGGCGGCAAGCTCGTCGACCGCTGGACGCCGGCGATCGTCGGGCTGCCCGCGGTCGGGCGGGCCGACTCCGGTGACATCGAGATCGACCTGCTCGAGCTGCTCAGCGACGTCGCTGACCTCGCCACGGAGGTGTCGGCCGGGGTGGCGGTCTTCATCGACGAGATGCAGGACCTGACGCCGGAGGACGTGTCAGCGCTGTGCGCGGCGTGCCACGAGCTGTCCCAGACGGGCAAGCCGCTGATGCTGGTCGGCGCTGGGCTGCCCCACCTGCCGAGCGTGCTGTCGGCGTCCAAGTCCTACTCCGAGCGGCTGTTCCGCTACATCCGGATCGACCGGCTGGACCCGGCCGGGGTGGAGCGGGCGCTGCTGGCCCCGGCCGAGCGCGAGGGCGCGACCTGGTCTGCGGAGGCGCTGGCCGCGATGGGCTCGACGTCCGGCGGCTACCCCTACTTCGTCCAGGCCTATGGCAAGGCGGCCTGGGATCACGCCCCCGGCTCCCCGATCACCGCGGGCGATGTCGCCGTCGCGGCCCCCGAGGCGGAGGCCGAGCTGGCGGTGGGCTTCTTCGGCTCCCGCTACGAACGGGCGACGCCGGCCGAGCGCGAGTACCTGCGGGCGATGGCCGGGCTGGGTGAGCTTGCCCCGGATGCGGCGGTGTTGACCACCGACGTGGCCGGGGTGCTGGGCCGCAAGCCGTCGTCGCTCTCCCCCGCCCGCGACGCCCTGATGAAGAAGGGCCTCGTTTACTCCGCCGAGCGTGGCACCCTCGCGTTCACGGTCCCCCACTTCGGCCGCTGGCTGCGGACGCACCCGCCGACCTGACGCTCCGGCGGCGGGCGGCGCGGCCTTGCGCACCCTCCGCCTCTGACTCTGCTGCGCGCGTTTCAGCCCTGGTCAGCGTGTCGCGGCGTGTCGACCCGTCTGACGTAGCGAACTCAGGCGGGTGGCGCGGCCAGGTGCTCCAAGGGACATGTACCTGAGTTCGCTACGCCGCAAGCAGCGACGCGCCGCGACACGCCGCCTGCGGGTGAAACGCGCGTAGCAGAGTCAGGCGTCAGCTGGCCTCGACGAAGCGGCGGCCCTCGAAGGCGCGGCCGAGGGTGATCTCGTCGGCGTACTCCAGGTCGCCACCGACGGGCAGACCGCTGGCCAGTCGGCTGACGCGGACACCCATGGGCAGCAGCAGCCGGCTGAGGTAGGTGGCGGTCGCCTCGCCCTCGAGGTTGGGGTCGGTGGCCAGGATGACCTCGGTGACGGTGCCGTCGGCCAGCCGGAGGCAGAGCTCGCGGATCTTGAGGTCGGCCGGGCCGACGCCGTCGATCGGGCTGATCGCGCCGCCGAGCACGTGGTAACGGCCGCGGAACTCCCGGGTCCGCTCCACCGCGACCACGTCCTTGGACTCCTCGACCACGCAGATCATGGTCTGGTCCCGCCGGGGGTCCCGGCAGATCCGGCACTGGGTGTCCTCGGCGACGTTGAAGCAGAACTCGCAGAACTTGACCGTGTTCTTGACCAGCTTGAGGGTGTCGGCCAGCCGCATCACGTCATCGGAGTCGGCGGCCAGGATGTGGAAGGCCAGCCGCTGCGCGCTCTTGGGCCCGATCCCGGGCAGCCGCCCCAGCTCGTCGATCAGGTCCTGGACCGGACCCTCGTACACGCCGCCGCTCCGAGGTCAGAAGGGCAGGCCGGGCAGGCCGCCGCCCATGCCACCGGCCAGCGGACCGAGCTTGCTGGCGGCGAGCGCCTGGGCCTGGGTGTTGGCGTCGCGGACCGCGGCCAGCACCAGGTCGGCGAGCGTCTCGGTGTCGTCGGGATCGACCGCCTCGGGCTTGATCACCAGCCCGACCAGCTCACCGGCCCCGGTCACCGTGGCGGTGACCAGGTCGCCGCCGGAGGTCCCGTCGACGCGCGCGTCGGCCAGCTCCTGCTGGGCGGTGAAGAGCTGCTGCTGCATCGCCTGGGCCTGGGCGAGCAGGCCGGACATGTCGCCTTCGGGAATCACGGGGCTCAGCCTACGCGGGGTCCTCCCCCTCGGCGATGATCTCCGCCCCCAGGTGGCGGGCCAGCAGGTCGCGATGCGACTCCCCCGCGTCGTCCACGTCCTCGTCGTCGCGGCTGGCCGCCTCGTCGCGCTCGTCCGGCCCGGCGGCGACGGCGCCGCGGTCCTCCCGGGTGGGCCGGATGCCCTGCCGGGCCTG
>CAXTVE010000444.1:2020-2481 GCA_964247485.1 uncultured Propionibacteriaceae bacterium | reverse complement strand
GTCCAGACCCCCAGCTCGGTCAGAGTGGCCCGCACCGTGCGTACGCCCTGCGGGACGGCAGCGGGCTGGCCCGGGAGAACCGCCTGTCGGCCCTGACCCTGGTCGGCGTGCTGCGGCTCGCGGCCGGGCCCGACCGGCCCGAGCTCCGGGCCCTGGTCTCCGGCCTGCCGGTGGCCGGGGTGGAGGGCTCGCTGCGGACCCGCTTCGGCGACGACGCCAGCCTGGCCGGGCGCGGAGTGGTGCGCGGCAAGACCGGCACCCTGCGCGAGGTGATCAGCCTGGCCGGGCTGATCCGCACCCGCGACGGTTCCCTGCTGGTCTACGCGTTCGTCAACAACAAGCCCAAGAACGCCTTCGCCGCGCGGGTCTGGCTGGACCGGGTGACCGCCGCCCTCAGCACCTGCGGCTGCCGCTGACGGCTTCATTGACCGACTTGTCAGCCTCGGTGGTCGCCATAGCGA
>CAXTVE010000444.1:0-2010 GCA_964247485.1 uncultured Propionibacteriaceae bacterium | reverse complement strand
CGCCGCGCCCCCCCCCCCCCCCCCCGCCCCCCCCCCCCCCCCCGCCGGGGGGTGGGGGAGTCGCATACGCTCGAAGACATGGCAACCTCGATGGTCGACTGGACTGTGGCGCTGAACACGGCCACCAGGTTGGTCAAGCCCGGTCCGGAGATCTCGCGGACCGGGGCGGCGGACGTGGTCGCCGAGCTGCGGGCGGCGGCGGTCCGCGCCGAGGCGTACGTCACCGAGGTCACCGGGCTGACCGCACCCCCGGCCGCGTCGCCCGTGCTGGTGGTCGACCGGCCGCGTTGGATCCAGGCCAACCTGGACGGCTTCAAGCAGATCCTGGCGCCGCTGAACGCCAAGGCCACCGAGAAGCTGCGCAACGCCAGCCCGGCGACCGCGGTCATCGGGCCGCGGCTGACCGGCCTCGAGGTCGGCGCCCTCCTCAGCTACCTCGCGCCCAAGGTGCTGGGGCAGTTCGACCCGTTCTTCCCGGGTGGCCGCCTGCTCCTGGTCGCGCCCAACATCGTGGCCATCGAACGCGAGCTGCTGGTCGAGCCGAGCGACTTCCGGCTGTGGGTCTGCCTGCACGAGGAGACCCACCGGGTGCAGTTCGCCGCGGTGCCGTGGCTGCGCGAGTACCTCACCGACCAGATCGCCCAGGTGGTCGACAGCGCCGACCTCGATCCGACGGTCCTCGCCGAAATGCTCCGCAACGCGGTGCAGCGGATCGTCGAGGGCCTGACCCGCAACGAGGAGATCTCGATCGTCGAGCTGGTCCAGACCCCGGTGCAGCGCCAGATCGTCGACCGGATCACCGCGGTGATGTCGCTGCTCGAGGGCCATGCCGACGTGGTGATGGACAGCGTCGGACCGGAGGTCATCCCCACCGTGGCGGCGATCCGGCAGAAGTTCACCGTCCGCCGCTCCGGGCAGGGCTTCGACAAGGTGATCCGCAGGCTGCTGGGCCTGGACGCCAAGATGCGGCAGTACCGTGACGGCGCCGCCTTCTGCCGGGCCGTGATCGACCGGGTCGGCATGGACGGGCTGAACAAGGTCTGGACCTCGCCCAACACCCTGCCTACCCGGGCCGAGGTCACCGACCCCCAGCTCTGGCTGTCCCGGGTGCACGGCCAGCCCGTCGCCTGACCCGCGCTCTCGTGTGTTGTCGGGCGCGCGGCGGGAGTCCAAGGGGGTCGTCCCCCTTGGTGGAATAGAGCGATGGCTCGACGTGCCCTCGGCCCGGCCTCCTTGGCCGTGGCCCAGGCGGTCGCGGCCGCGCTGACCCCCGACGACACCCACCTGCTGGTGGCCTGCTCTGGCGGCCCGGACTCGCTGGCTGTGGCTTTCGGGGTCGAGCGGGCGGCCACCCGAGCGGAACGGGGGCTGAGCGCGGTGGTCGTCGACCACGGCCTGCAACCCGGTTCGGCCGCTGTCGCCGAACGGGTGGGTGACCAGCTCCGTACCCTCGGATACGCGGACGTGGTGCTCGCTGCCGTTTCCGTCGTCCCGGGCGACCCCGCCGGGCCGGAGGCCGCCGCCCGGACTGCCCGGTATGGCGCCCTGATGGGCGAGGCGGCCGCCCGTTCGGCGAACGTCTGGCTCGGCCACACCCTGGACGACCAGGCCGAGACGGTGCTGCTCGGCCTCGCCCGCGGGTCGGGGACCCGGTCGCTCGCCGGCATGGCGCCCCGGGCCGGGCGGCTGGTCCGGCCGCTCCTCGGCGTACGCCGTGCCGTGACCGATCGGGCCTGCGCCGAGCTCGGGCGCGAGCCCGGGCGGGACCCGCACAACGACGACCGGCGGTTCGCCCGCGTACGCGTCCGCCGGACCCTGCTGCCCGCCCTGGAGGCCGAACTCGGCCCGGGCGTCGCCGAGGCCCTGGCCCGGACCGCGGCCCTGGCCCCGGACGACGCTGGGCTGCTCGACGCGCTGGCCGCCGACGCCGCCCCGGGCCCCGGCCCCCTGGACGTGGCCCACCTGGCCGAGCTGCCTGCGGCCCTGCGGGCCCGGGGTCTGCGGCGCTGG
>CAXTVE010000443.1:0-2485 GCA_964247485.1 uncultured Propionibacteriaceae bacterium | reverse complement strand
CTGCGGTCCGCGCCGCGCTCGCCGGCGGCCGCCGTGGGCGGCGCGCGATCGCCCTGCGCGGCTATGCGCCGACCGCGCCCACCCGGGCCGGCCGCCAGGTGATCCGGTACGGCCAGGGTCGGCCCCAGCCGTCGTACGCCTGGGCCTTCGACCGCGGCGACGGTTGGTCGAACGTCGGCTATGGCGAGCTCGTGCACGACGGACGACGGCCCTCGCGCCAGCTGCTGCTCGCTCAGCTGGAGCTCCTGTTGCCCGGCACCGTTGAGCACGGGGAGCGGTGGCGCGGTCACCACCTGCCGCTGTCGGGCTGGGGCTGGAAGGCCGAGCAGCCCGACGGCCCGGTGCTGTACGTCGGCGACGCCGCCGGCCTGGTCAACCCGGTGACAGGGGAGGGCATCTACTACGCGGTCGCCACCGGAGCGCTGGCCGGCCGCAGCGCGATGATCGCTGTCGCGGAGGGCGAGCCGTCCACCGCCGGTCGCCGGCACCGGACCGCCGTCCGTCGTCTGCTCGACCGGCACCTGCAGCACACCTGGCTGGCCGCCCGGATGACCCGCCGGACGTCGGTGGTCGAGACCGGGATCGCGGCGGCGGCCCACGATCAGCGGACGTTCGACGAGCTGGTCGAGCTCGGGCTGGGCCACGGGCGGCTCACCCCGCGGCTGGCCGCCTCGCTGGCCGGCGGGGCGCTGCGTCGGAAGTTAGCGGATGCGTGACCTGCTGGTGGCCGGCGGCGGCCCGGTGGGGCTCGCCACGGCCCTGTACGCGGTCCGGGCCGGGCTGGAGGTCGGCGTCCGGGAACCGCGCACCGGGATCATCGACAAGGCGTGCGGCGAGGGTCTGATGCCCGCCGCAGTCGCCGCCCTGCGCGATCTCGACGTCGATCTCGACGGATACCCCATCGCCGGGATCCGGTACCTCGACCGCCGCTGGACAGCCGAGGCGGAGTTTCGGCAGGGCGGCGGGCTGGGCGTTCGGCGTACGGCCCTGCACGGCGCCCTGCTCGCCCGCGCTGCCCAGGCGGGCATCGAGCCGGACCATCGGCCCGTCCGCGAGGTGGTCGACCGTGGTGCTCACCTGCTCGTCGACGACGAGCCGACCCGGTACCTGATCGCCGCTGACGGCCTGCACTCGCCGGTCCGGCGGTTGCTCGGCCTGGCCCGACCCCCGGCGGGCCAGCGCCGCTACGGTCTGCGGTGCCACGTCGAGGTCGAGCCGTGGACGCCGTTCGTGGAGGTGCACTGGGCCGCGGCCGGCGAGGCGTACGTGACCCCGGTGGCCGACCACCAGGTGGGGGTGGCCGTCCTCAGCGCCCAACGCCGTTCGCTGCCCGATCTGCTTGAGGAATTTCCGCTGCTCGCCGCCCGGATCGGTGGCCGGGTGCACTCGAGGGCCCGCGGCGCCGGTCCGCTGCGGCAGGGGTCCCGCCGTCGGGTGGCCGGTCGCGTACTGCTGGTGGGCGACGCCGCAGGCTATGTCGACGCGATCACCGGCGAGGGCATCGCGCTCGGGCTGGCCCAGGCCCGAGCGGCGGTGGCGGCGGTGGCCGACGGGCAACCGCAGCGCTACGAGGGCGAATGGCGACGGCGCAGCCGTCGACACGACCTGCTGACCAAGACCCTGGTCCTGGCCACCAGCCACCCACCGGTCCGCCGTCGGATCGTCCAGGTCGCCGCCCGGCTGCCCGTGCTCTTCGGCGCGGCAGTTGACCAGCTCGCCAGGCCGGCCTGACCACGGGCTACCGGATGTCGTGGGCACGTTGTCGCTCGTCGAACCCTTGTCACCCGTGCCGAGCAGTCCCCAGCCGGCGGCGTCGGTGATGCAACCCGCGTTCGCCGCCTACCTGTCTGGCCACAAAGGCCGAAGCCGTCGGTGTCTTTTTTGGCGGGGTAGGTAGCCCGGACTACGCCGCTCTGGTGGATGAAGCTCTTCCGGCCGGGACTCGCCGTCAGGCTGCGGTCGATGCTGACACCGGAGATCACAGGCCGAGCAGCAGGGGCGTGCCCGGGATGTCACCGGCGATCAGCGCCGCCAGCGGTGTGGCGATGTCGCGGGGTGAGAACAGGTCGGTTCCGGCATATCCGGCGATGTCTTCGTGCCGCCACCATCGCATCCCGCAGATGTGCTCGGCGGCGAGGTCGTCATCGGACAGCGCGCCGCGGGGATCGAAGCGCATGGTGCGGACGAGGAAGTAGTCGTTGACCACCCCGTCGTAGCCGTCCGTACGGCTGGGAGTGGCGACCTCCTGGTGCCAGACGTGAGGCGGATCGGGGTCGATGACAAGCCCCGTCTCCTCGTGCACCTCCCGGCGCAGTGCCGCCAGCGGGCGTTCACCGGGCTCGATGCCCCCGCCGGGGGCCGCCCAGACGATCGTGGCGCCCGTCGGTACGGCTGGATGAGGGAAAGTGAAGCCGCACAGCAGGACATGGTCGTCATCGGCCAGGATGAGCGCCCGGACGGCATGTCTTAGCCGCGGGGCGGCGGG
>CAXTVE010000442.1:360-2504 GCA_964247485.1 uncultured Propionibacteriaceae bacterium | reverse complement strand
CTGCACTGCGACCCACGGACCGACGTGGGCCGGCTGGCCTTCAAGGTCGGGCCCATCACCTCAGCGGTGAACCAGGTGGACATCACCCTGACCGGCGGCGGCGGGCACACCTCGCGGCCGCACCTGACCCAGGACATCGTCGGCGCCCTCGGCGAGCTGGCGACGACCACCCAGCTGGTGCTCTCCCGGCGGGTCGACCCGCGCCGCGGGGTCTCGCTGATGTGGGGCTCGGTGCACGCCGGGTCGGTGGCCAACGCCATCCCCGGCACCGGCACCATCGTCGGCACCCTGCGTGCGCTGGACGTCACCGGCTGGCAGCAGGCCAAGAACCTGCTGCCCGAGCTGGCGGCCGACATCGTCCGCCCGTTCGGCGTACGGGTCGCGGTCCAGGTGACCGACGGGGTGCCGCCCACGGTCAACCACGCGGCCGGCATCCGGCGGATGACCCTGGCCACCGAACGGGCGCTCGGCGGGGAGGCCATCGCCAGCACCGAGCAGTCGCTGGGCGGTGAGGACTTCGCCTGGATGCTGCAGCAGGTCCCGGGGGCGCTGGCCCGGCTCGGCGTCCGTACCCCCGGCCAGAGCTGCCCGGACATCCACCAGCCGACCTTCCTCGTCGACGAGCGCTGCATCGCGGTCGGCCTGAAGGTGCTCGCCGAGCTCGCCACCACCGGGCAGCGGGCGAAACCTGAGAGTTCCGTTACAGCAGAGTGACCCGTGGCGTCGGTGCGCGGCGTTAGAGTGCTCCTCGTGGTCGGCGTCAGGCGGGCCTCGCCACGCTCCTGCGGGAGCGAGGAAATTGAGAATCTTGGGCCGAGGAGGCAGTAAATGCGTAGGACCCTGACCGCGGCGGCCGCACTTTTGTGCGCGTCCGCCCTCACCCTGGCCGGCTGTGCGGAGCCGCCGAGCACCGGCGGGGACACCAGCGCAGCGCCATCGGCCAGTGGCGGCACCACGCCGAGCGCGACCGGTGCGGCGTTCAAGGCCTGCATGGTCTCCGACTCGGGGGGCTTCGACGATAAGTCGTTTAACCAGACCTCCTACAAGGGCTTGACCGACGCCAAGACCGAGCTCGGCATCGAGACCGCCCAGGTCGAGTCGACGACGACCGCGGACTTCGCCAAGAACATCCAGTCGATGGTCGACGCCGACTGCAACATCGTGGTCACGGTCGGCTTCCTGCTCAGCGACGACACCTTGGCCGCAGCCAAGAAGAACCCCGACGTGAATTTCGCCATCGTGGACAACAACGATCCGGAGAACTACCCGGCGGCCAAGAACCTCAAGCCCCTGGTGTTCAACACCGCGCAGTCCAGCTTCCTCGGCGGCTACCTGGCCGCGGGCCTGTCGCAGACCAAGAAGGTCGGCACCTTCGGCGGCCTGAAGATCCCCACCGTGACGATCTTCATGGACGGGTTCAGCCAGGGCGTGGAGTACTACAACGAGCAGAAGAACGCCGATGTGCAGGTGCTCGGCTGGAACCCCGCCAAGCAGGACGGCCAGTTCGTCCCGGGTGACGCCCCGTTCGAGAACGTCAAGGGCGGCCAGCAGACCGCCCAGGGCCTGATCAGCCAGGGCGCGGACATCCTCTTCCCGGTCGCCGGCCCGGCGGGCGAGGGCGCGCTGCAGGCGGCCAAGGCCAGCGGCGGCAAGGTGAACGCGCTGTGGGTCGATACCGACGGCTGTGTCAGCGCCGAGACCTACTGCTCCAACATCGTCTCCAGCGTCTACAAGGGCCTGGACGTGGCGGTCAAGGACGCCATTACAGCGGCCCGGGACGGCTCGTTCGACCAGACCCCGTACGTCGGCACGCTGGAGAACGAGGGCACCGGGCTTTCGCCGTACAACGACTTCGACTCGAAGGTCCCGGCCGAGCTCAAGACCGAGATCGACACCCTGAAGGCCGACATCGTCGGCGGCAAGATCAAGATCGAGTCCAAGTCCCAGCCGTCGGAATAGCGCCGGACTTCGGGCACTGATGGCCAAGGGGACGTCCGCCGCGGGGGGGGGGGGCCCCCCGCCCCCCCCCCGCGCCGCCGCGGGCGAGACGTTCGCGGTGGCGGTGCCGAGCCCCACGCCGGCGCACAACGCGGCGCAGGACATCCCGCTGACGATCGCGTTCGAGGACGAACATCTGATCGTCG
>CAXTVE010000442.1:0-350 GCA_964247485.1 uncultured Propionibacteriaceae bacterium | reverse complement strand
GCGCCGGACTTCGGGCACTGCGGGCCACGGGGCCGTCCGCGGGGGCGGAGGCCGGGGCCGGCCTCCGCCTGCGGGGGATCACCAAGCGGTTCGGGTCGCTGGTGGCCAACGACGCCATCGACCTGGACATCGTTCCCGGCGAGATCCACTGCCTGCTCGGGGAGAACGGGGCCGGCAAGTCGACTCTGATGAACGTCCTCTACGGGCTGCTGCAGCCCGACGAGGGCACGATCACCGTCGACGGGGCCCGGCACGTCAGCCGGAACCCGGGCGAGGCGATCGCCGCCGGGATCGGCATGGTCCACCAGCCCTTCATGCTGGTCGAGGTGTTCACCGTCGCCGAGAACCTG
>CAXTVE010000441.1:0-2506 GCA_964247485.1 uncultured Propionibacteriaceae bacterium | reverse complement strand
CGCCTGCGCCGCCCACCGGCCCCCCAGCCGGTCGGTACGCTCGTGCAGCTCGACCGCCAGGCCCGCCTTGGCCAGCCGGGCGGCCGTGGCCATCCCGGTCAGCCCGCCGCCGATCACGACGACGGGCGCGCTCACCGATGGGCCCGCGCGCCCGCTCACGCGGGCTGCAGCCACCGGCGGAAGGCGCGCCCGCCGCGGCGGACCCGGCCCATCACCGCCACCGTGAGCCAGATCCCCGCCACCAGGAGCAGCGCGACGAGCACGGCGGCCACCACCGGGTTGAGCACGGCGAGGGCGGTGACCCCGGCCACCGAGACGTCCCCGGCGAGCGAGGCGCCGAGATTGCTGGCCGGCTCCGGGGACGTGTTGACGGCGAGCCGCAGACTGGCCCTGACCAGGTGGCTGACCAGCGCGGTCACCCCGCCCACCGAGGCCAGCGTCAGGGTGAGCAGGTCGCCGTTGCCGCCAGCGAGCAGAGCGCCGATCACCGCGCCGGCCACCGGCCGGACCACGGTGGAGATGCCGTCCCAGATGGAGTCGACGTAGGGCACCTTGTCGGCCACGAACTCGATCAGGGTCAGCACCGCCGCCGCGATCAGCACGTCGGTCCGCTCCAGCCCGCCCGGGACTTCCTCGATGCCGGCGAACCGGCCGAGCAGTCCCAGCAGCAGCACGGTCGCGTAGGCGTTGACGCCGCTGGTCCAGCCGCTGGTGAACGCCAACGGCAGCAGCTCCATGCCAGCAGCGTAGAGCGCGACCCTGGCCCTTAGGCTCAGGCCATGCCCGAGCTCGAGCCGTTGGACGAGTCCTGGACCAGCGCGCTGTGCGTGGTCGCCCATCCCGACGACATGGAGTTCGGCGCGGCGGCTGCCGTGGCCCGCTGGACCGGCCAGGGCAAGCGCGTCGGCTACGTCATGGTGACCAGTGGCGAGGCGGGCATCGACGGCCTGCCGCCGGTCGAAGCCAAGCGGGTGCGCGAGTCGGAGCAGGTCGCCTCAGCCGAGATCGTCGGCGTGGACGTGGTCGAGTTCCTGGGCCTGCCCGACGGGGTGCTGGAGTACGGGGTGCCGCTGCGGCGGGTGATCTGCGCCGCGGTCCGCCGGCACCGGCCGGAGATCGTCATCACCGGCAACTTCCGGGACACGTTCGGGGGCCGCAACCTCAACCAGGCCGACCACATCGCGACCGGCAGGGCCGTTCTGGACGCCGTGCGCGACGCCGGGAACCGCTGGGTGTTCGCCGAGCAGATCGAGCAGGGACTCGCCCCGTGGGGTGGCGTGCGCGAGGTCTGGGCAGCCTCCTCGCCGCAGTCCGGCCATGGCGTCGACATCACCGACAGCTTCGCGGCGGGGGTCGAGTCGCTCAAGGCTCACGCGGCCTACATCGAGGGCCTGGGCTGGGAGCACTTCGACCCGGAGGAGTTCCTGGAGGGGTCCGCTCGGCAGGGCGGGACCCGACTGGGCGTGCCCATGGCCGCGACCTTCGAGGTCTTCCCGATGGGTTGGGGCGACTAGGAGTCCGCAGCAGCGGACCGGGCTCGCCCTCCTCGCAACCACCCGCCCCTCGCAGGCTCGGGCTCGTGCGGGTCGCGCCGCCCCCGGACGCCCGCGTCGCAACCATCCGCCCTCGCAGGCTCGGGCTCCCGCCAGGCCCGTCCACGCTCCGCAGGGCGCCCGGGACCGACGCGACCTGGTCTCGCAACGGCCCCACAGGGGCTGATTCTGACGATTCCTCATCACGGCCGGCGGCCTGTGTCGGGCTTGACGGGTGGTCGGCGGAACGGTGTAGAGTTGAGTTATTCGAACAGGCGTTCTTAACGGCACTTGGGGAAGGGCCGCAGGGAAGCCGTTCGGCGGGTGCGTGTTCGCGGCATGCACTTTCGGCTTGCCCTGGTGCGGACGGAACTCGACCCCCGTCCGCACCGGGGACGCCACTCGGGTCGATGCCTCCGTCCGCCGCTCCCGAGGAAGTCTCTCCTGCGTTGCTGCCCGACCACACCGACGACCCGCCGCACTCGCCGCCGCCGGCCTCGCTCCGTGCCGACCTGCAGCGCGCTCATGCGGCGCTGCTGGAGGCCGAGCTCGCCGAGCATCCGAGCGAGCGGTTCCTCGCCGCCCACCTGGCTGCGCTGCGGGTGGCGGCCATCGTGCTGACCGTGCGCGGGGGCCGGAGCCCGGGCCGCCCGGCGGGACGGCCCCGCAACGCGTGGCTGCTGGTGGCCGACGTCGCCCCTGAGTTCGCGGAGTGGGCGGCCTTCTTCGCCGCCACCGAGGGCAAGCGGGACGCCGTCCGCTCCGGCGCCCGGACCGTGGTGTCGGCGCGGGAGGCCGATGACCTGATCCGCGACGCGCGTGCGTTCCTGGCCCTGGTCGAACGGTCGATCACTCGGAGCGGGTAGCCGAGGAGATAGGTTCGGCTCCGTGATCGAGGTGCGCTCCTCAGCAGAGGGGAGACGACCCCCCTCGGACCCCCCGAACAAGCTCGGGTCAGCAGAGGGGGGACGACC
>CAXTVE010000440.1:0-2509 GCA_964247485.1 uncultured Propionibacteriaceae bacterium | reverse complement strand
AGATGTCCTCCAGGTTGACCCCGCCGTAGACCGGGGCGATGGCCTTGACGATCTCCACGATCTTGTCCGAGTCCTGGGTGTCCAGGCAGACCGGCCAGGCGTCGACCCCGGCGAACCGCTTGAACAGCGCCGCCTTCCCCTCCATCACCGGCAGCGCCGCCGCCGGCCCGATGTTGCCGAGCCCGAGCACCGCGGACCCGTCGGTGACCACCGCGACGGTGTTCCGCTTGATCGTCAGCCGGCGTACGTCCTCGGGGTTCTCGGCGATGGCCAGGCAGACCCGCGCGACCCCCGGCGTGTACGCCCTGGACAGGTCGTCGCGGTGCCGGAGCGCGACCTTCGGCGTGACCTCGATCTTGCCGCCGAGGTGCAGCAGGAAGGTCCGGTCCGACACCTTGCGGACCTGGAAGCCCTGCTGAGCGGAGATGGCCTTGGTGATGGCCTCCGAGTGCGCCACGTCGCTGGCGTTGCACGACACGTCGATCACCAGCGACTGCGGGTGGGACTCGACCACGTCCAGCGCGGTGATCGCCCCGCCGGCCTCGGCGACGACGGTGGACAGCCGCGCCGTGGCGGCGGGGTCAGTGGGGGCCTCTACCCGCACGGTGATCGAGTATCCGGGGCTGGGTGCGGCCATCCCGGCAACCTAGGGGTTTCGCGCAGCCTCGGCAACTGAGGCGACCCAGGCTGCCGTGACGGCGTGCCTGCGCCCGTCCGGCGCTCAGACCACCGGGCGGGTGAGCGCGAGGGGGTCGTAGAGGCAGGCGTCGCGGGCGGCCATCAGGGCGCCCTGCAGCGTACGCGGACGCAGCCCGGCCAGGGCCATCAGCTCGGTGCGCGCGTACGCGGGTGAGGCCAGCCGGTGGGCCAGCCGGTCACGGAGCCGCGGCAGCACGTGCTCGCTGACCACCCCGAGGTAGCCGCCCAGGATGACCGCATGCGGGTTGACCGCGCCCATCAGGTCGTCGATCGTCCGGCCCAGCACCTCCCCGGCCTGCGCGAGCGCCGCCAGCACCTGCGGGTCCCCGGCCCGGGCGGCGTCGAAGAGCGTGGCGAGGGCGGCCTCGGGATCGCGGTCGACCACTGCCCGGGCCTCAGGCATGGCCGGGATCAGGCCCGCGTTGATCAGGATCGCAGCCGGACCGGCCAGGGACTCCAGGCAGCCCGATCGGCCGCACCAGCACGGCGGGCCGGCGGGGTCGACGTTCAGGTGCCCGAACTGGCCCGCCCCGCCGCCGGCGCCGCGGGAGATCTCGCCGCGCGTGATCAGGCCGCCACCGATGGTGCGGGTGCCGCCGAAGTAGACCGCGATCGCGTCGGCCGGCAGTGGCAGCTCGACCCGGGCCGCGACCAGGGCGGCCAGCTGGCACTCGTTGCTGACGCTGACCGAGGCGTCGTCGATGCCGACCGCGTGCAGGGTCGCGCGGACGGCGGCGCCGAGGTCGAAGTCCCGCCAGCCGAAGATGACGTTGTGCAGCACCGTCGTCCGGTCGGCGGCGATCGCGCCGCCGAGGCCGACCTCCAGGGCGATCAGCTGCTGGTCGGCCGGGACGCGCTGGAGCTGGGCGCGCAGCAGCTCATCCAGCTGGGCATAGCCGTCGGGGCCGCTGTCGCGCAGGTCGGCGGGCACGGTGTCGCTCCACAGTTCGCGACCGCCCACGGTGCTCGCCGCGAAGCTGACCTTGTCGAGGTTGACGTGGACGCCCAGCACGCACCAGGGCTCGCCGTCGAAGTCGATCGGCCGGGTCGGCCGACCCGCTCCGGCGCGACGGACGGGGTCGAGCTCCCGGACGAGACGGCGGGCGCGGAGCTCGCCGATCAGGTCGGTCATGGTCGAGATCCCAAGGCCGCAGCCGCGGGCGATGTCGTGACGGCTACTGGCTCCATGGTCGCGGACGTAGCGAAGGATCTGAGTGAGGTTGCCGTGCCGTAGGTCCCCCGACCCCCCGCTGCGCCGGACCCCGAAATCGGGTACCTGCGCTGCTGGCATGCGTCGGATGCTAGTTGTGGTGATCATTGCTCCCCCGAGCTTCTGAATCGAATTAGGCCGAACCTGAGCCGAACTCAAGGTTGATGGTTCAACCTCAGATTTTCCTTGTGTAGTAGATATTCGTCGGCCACCAGGTGACGGATTGCTCCGGCCCCCGAGTGGCGGTGAGGTTATCACCACCAAGATCAACTGCTGGGCGCGGCGGGGTCGGGTGACGGTCGGTCGACGCTCGTGGCTGAGCCGCCGGCCGCCGGGCCAGTCGATATCCTGCTCTGGCCCTGGTGGTGCGCCGGACGCCGCCTCATCTCGATCAACGAAGGGGACGCCTCGGTGACCGCCATCACGACCGCGAACGTCTTCGAGGCCTTCGACCAGGCCGCCGCCCGCTACGACCTGATGGTCGGGCTCAACCCGGGTTACCACGGCCACCTGCGCTCGGCGGCCGAGGCGCTGGCCGAGCGGCTGCCGCGGGCGGCCGGGCGGACCGGCGCAGACCCCGTGCGGCTGGCGGACCTGGGC
>CAXTVE010000439.1:0-2525 GCA_964247485.1 uncultured Propionibacteriaceae bacterium | reverse complement strand
CCGGTGCCGGCGTCGGACGCAGCACGGCGAACCCCGCCACCAGCACCGCGAGGGCGGCCGCCACCGCGACGGCCCGCCGGCCCCGACGGCGCCGGACGAGCTGCCGGCCGTGCGCCAGATCGGCCGCTCCCGCGTACGCCGCCCGCCGGTCCGGCGGCACCGCCTCGCGCAGCTCCTCGGCCAGCACCGGGTCCTGGGCCCGGTCCGGGTGGTCGGCACCGAGAGCGGCCCGGGCCATCCGGGCCAGCACCAGCACCTCGTCCACCGTGCGGCCGAGCACCGCCGCGATGTGGACGGTCGGCACCTCGGCGAAGCGCTCCAGCACGATCACCGCACGCTGGTCGGCCGGGAGCCGCTGCAGGTCCTGGACGATCGGCGCACCGGGCGCGGCGGTCCGGCCGCCGTCGATCAGCTCGACCCGGGGTCGGGTGTCCCAGGGCAGCATCGGGTCTCGGGGTGACGTCCGCACCAGCCCGCTCAGGGCCTCGAGGCGGGGGGCGGCGACCTCGTCCCAGCGCTCGTAGAGCCGGGCCAGGACCAGCTCGACCAGCCGGTCGGCCCGCTCCTCCTGGCCGGTCAGCAGGTAGGCACAGGCCTGGAGCAGCGGCCGCTCGCGCGCGGCCAGAGCCGCGTACTCGCGCTCGTGGTCCGCCATGCCCTCACCTCCTCTGCAGACTAGTTCGGAGCCGAAGGTCTGCACCGATGCGCGTAAGAATGACGGGTGACATTCCGGCGGTACGTGGCGATCGGCGACTCCAGCACCGAGGGCCTGGAGGATCCCGACGGGCAGGGCGGCTACCGCGGCTGGGCGGACCGGCTGGCTGCCCACATCGCCGACCGCCAGGACGAGCCGCTGGAGTACGCCAACCTGGCGATCCGGGGCCTGCGGATCCGCGAGATCCGGACCGGGCAGCTGGACGACGCCCTCGCCATGCGGCCCGACCTGCTCACCGTCTTCGCCGGGGTGAACGACCTGCTCGCACCGCGCTGCGACTTCGCCCGGTTGCGCGCCGAGACCGTGATCATCTTCGGTGAGGCCCGGCGGGCCGGTTGCACCGTGGCGACCTTCACCATGCCGGACCCGGCCGCGATCAACCCGCTGGCCACCGGCAACCTGCGCGAGCGCGTGCGCCGGCTCAACTCGATCATCCGCAGCGAGGCCGAGCACTTCGGGGTGCTGTACGTCGACTTCGAGGAGTACCCGTTCGCCGAGGACCCGCGGCTCTGGTACGACGACCGGCTGCACGGCAACACCCTCGGGCACACCCGGGTGGCGGCCGCCCTGGCCTGGCGGCTGGGGATCGCCGGCTTCGACGAGAGCTGGGCCGAGCCGCTGACCGACGCGCTGGCGGTCCGGTCGCGGCGGGAACGGCTCGCCGGCGACGTCGACTGGGCCGTGCAGCACCTGGCCCCCTGGGTGGGCAAGGGAATCCGGCGCATCCCGAGCGGCCTCGGCATCGAGCGGAAGCGCCCGATCCCGACGGTCGTCCCCAAGGCCTCGGCCCGCGTCGACTCCTAGTCCGGCCCTCGGTCGAAGGAGACCAGGACCGCCGGTCTAGACGAAGAGCCGCTGCCCGACGTACTCGCCCGGGGCGATGCCCGGGGGAACGGCGAACAGGGCCGAGCCGGTGTGCTGCAGGTACTCGCTCAGCCCGTCGTTCATCCCGAGCTTGGTCTGCATCGGGATGAAATGGGTCCGCGGGTCGACCACGAACGCCAGGAAGAACAGGCCGGCGTCCATCCGACCGAGACCGTTGCTGCCGTCGACGAAGTTGTAGCCGCGCCGCAGCATCCGGACGCCGCCGTTGTTGTCGGGATGCACCATCCGCACGTGGGAGTCGGTGGCCACCAGCGGCTCGTTCCCCCGGCCGGTCATCGTGAAGTCCGGCTGCTGGAACTCCGACCCGCCGGAGAGCGGCGCGCCCTCGGCCTTGGTCCGGCCGATCACCCGCTCCTGCTCCCGCAGCGACTGCCGGTCCCAGGTCTCGATGGTCATGTTGATCCGCCGGGCGACCAGGTAGGTCCCGCCCGCCAGCCAGTCGCCGCGCCGGTCCGCACCCGGCGGGACCCAGACGTGCTCGTCCAGCCGCTCGGGCTCCTCGGCCTTGAGGTTCATGGTGCCGTCCTTGAACCCCATCAGGTTCCGCGGCGTGACCTGGCTGGTCGACGTCGACGACGTACGCCCGAAACCGAGCTGGGACCAGCGCATCGCCGCCCGGCCCATGGCGATCCGGGCCAGGTTGCGCACCGCGTGCACCGCGACCTGGGGGTCATCGGCGCAGGCCTGGATGCACAGGTCGCCGTCGGACCGGGCCGGGTCCAGCTTGTCGGCGGGGAAGTGCGGCAGCCGCTGCAGCGCGGCCCGCCAGCCCGAACCGGTCCTGACCGCCCGAGCGGAACAACGACGGCCCGAAGCCGAAGGTGATGGTCAGGCCCGACGGCGGCAGCCCGAGCGCCTCGCCGGTGTCGGCGGGCGGGGCGCCGTACGGTCCTGAGGGCGGCCCGGCCTCCCCGCCGCCGCGCGG
>CAXTVE010000438.1:0-2527 GCA_964247485.1 uncultured Propionibacteriaceae bacterium | reverse complement strand
CGCCACCCCTGCCGAACGGGGTCCAGATCGAGGGGGTCAGCTCGTTCACCACGCCGCTGGACAAGTTCTACCGGGTGGACGTCAGCCTGGTCACCCCCCGGATCGACGCCAGCAGCTGGAGCCTGCAGATCGACGGCATGGTCGACCGCCCGGTCACCCTGACCTACGACGAGCTGCTCGCCATGCCGATGATCGAGCGCGACATCACCTTGACCTGCGTCTCCAACGAGGTCGGCGGCCCCTATGTGAGCACCGGCCGCTGGCTCGGCGTGCCGTTCGCCGACATCATCGCCCGCGTCGGCGTCCAGTCGGGCGTGGACCAGGTGTACTCCTACTCCTCCGACTCCGGCTTCACCATCTCCACTCCGTACGCCGCGGTCAGCGACGGCCGGGACGCCATGGTCGTGGTCGGCCTGAACGGTGAGCCGCTGCCCGACGCCCGCGGCTTCCCGGCCCGGATGCTGGTGCCCGGACTGTTCGGCTTCGTGTCCGCGACCAAGTGGCTGGAGCGGATCGAGTTCACCACCTACGCCGAACGCACGGCGTACTGGACCGAGCGGGACTGGGCCACCGACGCGCCGGTCCTGACCCAGGCCCGGATCGAGCTGCCGAAGTCGCTGTCCACCCTGCCCAGGGACAAGCCGATGATCGCCGGCACGGCCTGGGCTCAGCACCGCGGCATCGCCAAGGTGGAGGTCCGGATCGACGGCGGGGACTGGCGGGACGCGACCCTGGCCGACGACGGCGGGATCGACCTGTGGCGCCAGTGGTCCTTCCGCTTCGACGGCCCCGCCGGCCTGCACAGCGCCGAGGTCCGGGCCACCGACCTCACCGGCGCCACCCAGCCCGAGCAGCGCACCAAGGTCTTCCCCCGCGGCGCGACCGGCTGGCACCAGATCCAGTTCACCAGCGAGTAGCGCCCTTCGCGGCCCGGCCCGCAAGTGGCGCCTTACGGGGCAGCTCGGGCCCAGCAATGCCCCGTTCCACGCCAACCCCGGACGTCACTCGAGCGGTTGTCCACAGATCTCGGAAGTCCCCTGCTGGGCCGGGTACGAGGACCGCAGAGTAAGGGCATGTCGTCGGCATTCGAGATCGGACTCTGGGACGCACGGCGCCCGCAGAGCTTGGCTCAGTTGGCGCGGGTCGGCGTCACCCGCGACAGGACGCGGGGCAGCGCCTGGCGCCGAACGTCGCGTGGCTGGTTCGTCCCGGCCGACACCCCCACCAGCCCCACGCAGCGCATCCTGGAGGCGATGCCAGTGCTGCCCCCGGGCGGTGCGCTGGCGGGCTGGGCGGCGGCGTACGTGCTCGGCGTGGATCAGCTCGATGGGCTCGATGCGGCCACGATGGACCCGCTGCCTGTCCCGGTGCATCTCGGGCGCGACGTGGGCCGCGCGGCCCAGTCGGGCGTGCGGGTCGTTCGGGAACGGCTTCCGGCCGCTGACCGACGGTCCTGGCACGGGCTGCCGGTGACCACGCCGCTCCGGACACTCTTCGACGGGGGCCGGTGGGCTCCGGACCTGGTCGAGGCAGTGGTCTTCCTGGACGTGGCCGCCCACGCCATGGAACTGGATCTGGGCGACTTGGAGCCGTGGTGTGCCGCGGGTCTGCGCCGGCCCGGCATCCTGCAGCTCCGGGCTGCGCTCCGGCTGGCCGACGCTCGCAGCGCCAGCCCCTGGGAGTCGCGGCTGCGGATGTTCTACGAGCGCGAGGCCCGGTTGCCCCGCCCCCTGGTGAACCGACCGGTCTTCGACCTGGAGGAGAACTTCCTCGGCATCCCGGACCTGCTGGATCCCGACGCCGGGCTGGCCACCGAGTTCGACGGGCAGGACCACCGAGGGCGCCGACAGCACAGGTCAGACAATCACCGCGAGGAGAGGCTCGAGGGCGTCAACCTCACCGTGTGCCGCGTCGACAGCCTTGACATGGGGGAACCCGTCTCGCTGCAGGAGCGACTACGCGCCCGTCATGCCCAGGGGATGCGGCGGGACCGTGGGCTGGATCGCTGGACCTTGGTCGAGCCGGCCTGGTGGCGGCGTCGCCGCCGGGCCGCTTGACGTCCGTTGGCGTGTTGCGGGGCACTGTCGGCGTTGCCACGCCCCGCTCCGCGCCAACCGAGGTCGGGGTCTAGCGCTTCTTCTGCTTGCTCGCCGTCAGGGCCGCCTCGCGCCGCTTCTTCTCCTCCTCGACGAGGCGCCGCTGCTCGGCCTGCTTGGCCTGCAGGGTCTCCGCGTCGAGGGAGTTGAGCAGCAGGGCGGCGGCGACGGCGGCGATGACCAGCGACCAGAGCGGGGAGAAGCCGAGGACCATCGGCGCGGTGGTCAACAGGCAGACGTCGAAGCCGCGGAACAGGTTGGTGACCAGGCCGGGCGGGAAGGCGCCGGCCTGGCTGGAGATCATCGGTGCCCCGAAGTCGACGCCCTTGGCCTGGGTCCAGCGCACGGCGGCCAGCAGTCCGGCGGCCGCGGTGGCGATGGCCGAGGCCACCCCGTCCGGCGGCACCCGGTCGGGCTGGCCGGCGATCATC
>CAXTVE010000437.1:0-2527 GCA_964247485.1 uncultured Propionibacteriaceae bacterium | reverse complement strand
GAGGAGACCCGGGTCCGCCAGCGCTACGCCGACCTGACCGTCCGCGAGGCCGCCCGCGACATGGTCCGGACCCGCGCGACGATCACCCGGAGCCTGCGCGAGACCCTGCACGCGGACGGCTACGTCGAGATCGAGACCCCGGTGCTGCAGCTGGTGCACGGCGGCGCCAACGCCCGCCCGTTCGGCACCCACCTCAACGCCTTCGACATCGATATGACGCTGCGCATCGCGCTGGAGCTGTTCCTCAAGCGCGCCGTGGTGGGCGGGGTCGAGCGGGTGTACGAGCTGGGCCGGATCTTCCGCAACGAGGGCATCGACTCCACCCACAGCGCGGAGTTCACGATGCTCGAGGTCTATCAGGCTTGGGGTGACCAGCGCTCCATCGCCGCCCTGACCCAGCAGATGATCGTCGACGTCGCCGACCGCCTCGGGTCCCGCCAGCTCGACACCGCGCAGGGCCGGATCGACCTGGACGGCGAGTGGCCCTGGCTCAGCGTCTACCCCGGCCTGTCGACGGCCCTGGGCGAGGAGGTCACCCCGGCGACCACCGCCGAGCACCTGCGAAAGATCGCCGAGGCGAGCGACGTCGCGTACGAGCCGGGCTGGGATGCGCAGAAGCTGGTGATGCGGCTGTTCGGCGAGCTGGTCGAGCCGACGCTGATCCAGCCGACCTTCGTCTGCGACTACCCGCCGCTGGCCCAGCCGCTGGCCCGGCCGCACCGCACCGACCCGGACCTGATCGAGGCCTGGGACCTGATCATCGGCGGGATGGAGCGGGGCACCGGCTTCTCCGAGCTGGTCGACCCGGTGATCCAGCGGGAGCGGCTCACCGAGCAGTCGCTGGCCGCCGCGGCCGGCGACCCCGAGGCGATGCAGCTGGACGAGGACTTCCTGGCCGCGCTCGAGTTCGGCGCGCCGCCGATGGGCGGCCTGGGCCTCGGCCTCGACCGGCTGGTCATGCTGTTCACGAACGCCGGCATTCGCGAAACCATCCTCTTCCCCCTGCTGAAACCGTCAGACTAGGCAAGACTGCTCGGGGGAGCCCATGATCAACACACTGGCGGTGCACGGCTACCGCTCGCTGCGCGACCTGCGGGTTCCGCTCACCCGGATCACCGTGATCACGGGGGCCAACGGCGCCGGCAAGTCGAGCCTCTACCGTGCGCTGCGGCTGCTCGCTGACTGCGCCGACGGCCAGGTGGTCGCCTCCCTGGCCCGCGAGGGAGGCCTTCCGTCCACCCTGTGGGCCGGGCCCGAGGTGGTCGGGGCCGCCGTACGCCGGGGCGAGCACCCGGTGCAGGGCATCGTCCGCTCCGAGCCGGTCAACCTGCAGCTCGGCTTCGCCGCCGAGGACTTCTCCTACCTGATCGACCTCGGGCTGCCGATCCCCGGTGAGTCGGCGTTCGACCTGGACCCGGAGATCAAGCGCGAGCTGGTCTGGATGGGCGAGATCGTCCGGCCCGCCACCCTGCTGGCCCGCCGCCGGGGCGTCCTGGTCGAGCTCCGGGACGGCGCGGAATGGGTGGCGGCCGACAACCGGATGCGGGCGTACGAGTCGATGATCACCGAGGTGGTCGACCTCTCCCGGGCGCCCGAGCTGTTCTGGATCCGGGAGCAGGTGCGCTCCT
Source organism: uncultured Propionibacteriaceae bacterium (assembly GCA_964247485.1). GTDB lineage: Bacteria > Actinomycetota > Actinomycetes > Propionibacteriales > Propionibacteriaceae > Microlunatus. The sequence continues at coordinate 899 of CAXTVE010000437.1, read as the reverse complement.
GGCGGTTCTACGACCACTTCCGCACCGATGCCGAGGCGCCGGCCCGGTCGACCCACGTCGGCACCCGCACCCCGGTGCTGCACCACGACGGTCACGACCTCGCCGCCGCGCTGCAGACGATCCTGGAGATCGGCAACGCCCGCGCCCTGCGCCGGACCATCGCCGACGCGTTCCCCGGCGCCGACGTGGGGGTGCGGACCGAGGGCGGCCGGTTCGCCCTCGAGTTCAGCGCCTCCGGCCTGCTGCGCCCGCTCGGCGCGGCCGAGCTGTCCGACGGCACCCTGCGCTATCTGCTGCTGGTCGCCGCCCTGCTCAGCCCGCGGCCGCCGGGCCTGATGGTGCTGAACGAGCCGGAGACCAGCCTGCACCCCGACCTGCTCGCGCCGCTCGGCCGGCTGATCGGGCAGGCCAGCCGGGCCGCTCAGCTCGTGGTCGTCTCGCACTCCGCGCCGCTGATCGCCGCGCTGCAGCGGGAGGCGGGCGCCTCGACCGTCGAGCTGGTCAAGGACCTCGGCGAGACCCGGGTCGCGGGCCAGGAGGGCCTGCTCGACGGGCCGCACTGGTCGTGGGGCAACAGCCGCTGAGGATATCCGCGGTTCGGGGTGGGTACGGGCCAGTCATGGCGGAGCGGCGTACGGACACCGGAGCCGGCACCGAGCCGGCCGCCGGTGGGGGTGAGAGCACCAGCACCGTGCTGGTCGCGCTGGCGGCCAACCTCGCGATCGCGATCGCCAAGGGGGTCGCCGCCGTCATCACCGGCTCGGCGGCCATGGCGGCCGAGACCGCCCACTCGGTGGCCGACACCGCCAACCAGGTGTTCTTGCTGATCGCGCTGCGCAGCAGCCGACGGCCCGCCGACCGGGAGCATCCGCTGGGCTACGGCCGGCCGCGCTACTTCT
>CAXTVE010000436.1:0-2530 GCA_964247485.1 uncultured Propionibacteriaceae bacterium | reverse complement strand
ATCTTGCGGGATCCGGAAGTAATTGCCCGGGTCGTCGCGGTCGTGGACCACCAGGGTCGGCGGCATCGCCACCGCCCGGCCCAGCTCGGGGACCTCGAAGTGGCGCAGGGCCACGCCGGCCCGCCGCTCGATCCGTCGCACCAGCCGCCGGTGGGTCCGCTCCCCGGCGCCGAGCACCACCGTGAGGTCGTGCGCGTACGCCGCCGCGCTCGCCATCGGCGCCAGGAACACCACCCGCTCCGCCTCCAGCCCGTCGCACAGGGCCACGGCGGTGGCGGTGGCGCCGAGCGAGTGGGCGACGACCGCGTGCGCCGGCCCCTCCGCCGCGACCACGGCGACCAGGGCCTGGACGAACTCGAGCGCGCTGGATGAGCGTGGCCCGGACGCCCCGGGTCCCGAGGCGCCGTGGCTGGGTGTGTCGAAGGCCACCACCCGGAAGCCGCGCTCGACGAGCGGGGCGACCAGCGGCACCAGCTGGCCCGCGTGCCCGGCCCAGCCGTGCAGCAGGAAGACGCTGGGTCCGGTCCCCCACGCCATGCCGCTCACCGTCCCCGCGCCGACCCGCACCGCGATCGGCGTCCCGCCCTCCAGGGGACGGCGGGACCGGACCCGGCGGGGCAGCCGGAACCACAGCCGCTCGGCCCAGCGGGCGCTGACCGCCGGGGCGACGACCTCCAGAGCCCCGAAGGCGATGCGCAGCGGAGCAGGCACGCGGGTAACCCGCACGTTCGTGCTTTTCTTTGGCCGGACGAGGGTCGTGATCACGGTCGAGCTCCTGGAGAGTGGTCGGCGGTCAGCCGGTCGGACGGGCCTGGTCGAGAAGCAGCTCGAAGGCCCGCCACGCCCGGTCGCGGGCCCGGGGGTCGTCGAGCAGCCGGGCGAGGTGGTGCTGGCCGAGCAGGATGCCGTAGAAGTCCTGCGCGAACTGGTCCGGATCGGCATCGGGCCGGAAGTGACCCTCCACCAGGCCGGTGCGGAACACAGTGCCGATCAGGTCCAGCAGGTCGCGGTGGTCGCGGACCAGCCGGTCCCGCACGGCGCCCGGCCGGTCGTCGAACTCGGTCGAGGCGGCGACGAAGGGGCAACCGCCGGGGCGCGAGTCCCAGGCGACCCAGTGCTCGAACAGCGCCCGGATCCGCGGCTCGCCGCGCGGCGCCCTCAGCGCCGGCCGGGCCACGGCCTCCTCGAAGCGGGTCCGCGCGTGCTCCAGCACCTGCAGCTGCAACGCCTCCTTGGACCGGAAGTGCCCGAACAGCCCGCTCTTGGACAGCTGCGCCTGCTCGGCGAGCATGCCGATGGTCAGCCCGGACAGGCCGACCCGCCGCGCCACGTCGACCGCCTGGTCGAGTACCGCGAGCCGGGTCTCCTCACCCTTACCCACGGATCAAGAAAAGCACGACCGTGCGCGGAACGCAAACCCCCCGCTAGCTCACCTGGGCCACAGACCGCGGAGGGTCTTTTCTGCGTACTTCCAGAAACATCCTTCACAGTTTTTCGGCGAGGGCCCGGATCGCCAGCGGATAGCCGGCCACCCCCAGCCCGACGACGACCCCGGCCGCGTGCACGGAGAGGTAGGAGTGGTGCCGGAACGGCTCCCGCGCGTACACATTGCTGATGTGCACCTCGACCACCCGCGCGCTGCTGCCGGCGATGGCGTCGCCGAGACCGATGCTGGTGTGGGTGTACGACCCGGCGTTCAGCACCACGCCGACGACGTCACCGGCCTGCTGGGCCGCACCGGCCTGCTGCACCCACTCGATCAGCTCGCCCTCGTGGTTGCTCTGCCGGAAGTCGAGCTCCCAGCCCAGGTCGTCGGTCACCTGCCGACAGGACGCCTCCACGTCGGCCAGCGTCGCCGTGCCGTAGGTCTCGGGCTCGCGGACGCCGAGCAGGTTGAGGTTGGGCCCGTTCAGCACCCAGACGGCGGTCATGCCCGGGATCCTGCCAGCCCGCGCACGTAGGCCGCCTGGCCCAGATGCTGCAGCGTGTCGCCCAGCACGCTGACCAGGCGGGCCGAGGCGGTGACCGGCGGGTCCCACTGCTCGTCGACCACCCGGGCCAGCTCGACCGCGTCGACCCCGTCCAGGTAGGTCAGCGTCAGCCGGTGCACGTCGGCGTGATAGTCCGCCAGCAGCTCGCCGGAGACCCGGACCTCGCCGACTTCGCCGGCGTCCTGGCCGTAGCCGGTGGCCCAGTCGCTGAACGGCAGGCCGAACCGCGCGCGCCACTCAGTCCACGCCTGGCCCACCCCGGCCAGGGCGGCGACGTGGTCGTCCTGGACCCGGGTCAGGTGCCACAGCAGCCAGCCGGTCGGGTTGGCGTCCGGCGCCGGCCGGAACGCGGCGGCGTCCTCGGTCAGCCCGTCGGCCAGCTCGACCACCAGTTCGCGTACGCGGGTGAAGGCGTCGACCAGCAGGTCGCGCGCGGCAGCATCGCTCACCGGCCCGACGCTACCGCCTGGGGTCCCCCGGGCGGGGGCACTACCCCCCCCAGGGCGGGCGCCCGCGAGGGGCGGGGCGGCGGGTACCGG
>CAXTVE010000435.1:306-2532 GCA_964247485.1 uncultured Propionibacteriaceae bacterium | reverse complement strand
GTACCAGGCCCCGCCGGCCCCGGGGGGCTACTCCGCCCCGCAGGCCGCGCCGAACCAGGGCGACCTCCGGTGATCGTCCGCATCCTGTCCGAGGGCCAGTGGGAGCTGAGCGACGACGCGGTCCGAGGCCTGAACCCGCTGGACGACCAGGTCGAGGCTGCCGTCGCCGCCGGCGATCAGGGGCAGCTCGCCGAGGCGCTGCACAGTCTGCTCGAACAGGTGCGGTCCAGCGGCACCGCGGTGGCCGTCGACGCGCTGGTCGACTCCGACCTGATCCTGCCCGACGCCGACGCCACCCTCGACGAGGTCGGCGAGCTGCTCAGGGAGTCCACCGAGGGTCTGGTCCCCAACTGAGGCGGATGCCCGGCTAGGTGCCCGGACGTCGGTCGGTGCTCACCGTGACGACGTGTCGAAGGCCCCGGCCTCGTCTTGGGCACCGCGCCGTTCCGGGAAGGCCCGGTCCAGCCGGTCCAGGCACCACTGCCAGGCGAGCTCGAGCGGCCCGCGGGGGAACCGGCGCAACCACAGGGTGGCGGCGGCGATGATCACCAGCGCGACGAGGGCGTAGATCGCGACCGTGCCCGGCACCTGCTGGGCCGGGGAGAGCCGGGCGGCCAGACCGAGTCCCCAGCCGTAGCAGAGGGCCGACGCAACGAGGTTCTGCAGCACGTAGCAGCTGAGCGCCATCCGGCCGATGTCGGCCAGCCGTCGGCGGACGAAGCCGGCCCGCGGCCGAGCCAGCACGATCTCGGTGACCAGCGCCAGCAGGCCGAACGACACGACGGACGCAGTGCCGTAGCGGCCGAGCACGAACCCGGCGGTGGCGCCGTCGGTGCCCGGGAGCACCGCCGCGCCGGCGAGCCCGAGCACCAGGTCGAGGGCGAGGGCGACCGCACCGACGAGCATCAGTCGGACCCGCAGCCGGTGCCCGGCCGGCTCCAGCACACCCGCCCGGAGCAGCCGGGCACCGGCCAGGAACATGGCCACCGAGAGGGCCCCGATGAAGACCGGCTCGACCCGGAACAGCACCAGGTTGTCCAGCCGGAAGGCGACGAGGTCGGCGAAGCTGCCGTCGGCGTACGGGTTGGGGCCGCTGAGCGGGTTGGTCGGGGCCGGCGGCGCCAGCAGCAGGACGGCGGTGACCAGGGTGAGCAGCAGTACGTGGGCGGCGCCGGCCAGTCCCAGCCACACCCGCTGGCTCCGCTCGCTGGTGGCCAGCAGGTAGGCGACCACGATGCCGGTGATGGCGTAGCCCATCAGCACGTCGAACTCGGCGACCAGGACGAAGTGCAGCGCTCCGTCCAGCAGCAGCAGGCCGGCCCGCCAGGGATACCGGCCCGGCCAACGTCGGCCCGCCCGGACGGCGGACCGACGCTGGATCTCCAGACCGATGCCGAACATCAGCGTCAGCAGGCCCAGGAACTTGCCCTGGGCCAGCTGCTGCAGGACCGCCTTGACCTGCGCCCAGCCCGCCGGGACCGCCGCGGCACCCGGGTCGTTGAGGTAGCCGAACAGGCCGCCCGGGTTGGTGAAGATCCAGATGTTGGTGGCCAGGGTGCCGAGGATCGCGATGCCGCGGAGCACGTCCAGCGACTGGTAGCGGGTGACGACAGCAGACATGGGGGAAGAGTACCATACGATCGTATGGTCTGGGATGATGCGCCGGTGAGCTCACCCCCGCGACGGCTGCTCGACGCCGTGACCACCCTGCTCGTCGAGGAGGGTTTCGAGGGCGTCAGCGTCCGTAAGGTGGCCGCCCGGGCCGGGGTGTCCATCGGTGCCGTGCAGCACCACTTCCCGACCAAGGACGCGATGCTGAACGCGGTGCTGGAGGAGGCGTCAGAGGAGTTCCAGCGGCGGATGGCCGCGCGGATCCCGGCCGACGCAGGAGCCGAGCAGGCGCTGCGGGCCGTGGTGCGCGAGCTGACCGCGCTCGACCCGGACGGGCGGGTGGCCACGGTGGTCTGGACCCAGCGGTTGGCCCGGGCGATGGTCGACCCCGCCATGCGCGATCGGCACGCGAGGGAGTGGCTGGAGGTCGAGCAGCTGCTTGCCGACCTGCTCCGCGGCGCGAGGCCCCATCGGCCGGAGGCCTGGGCGCAGGACCAGGCGGCCCTGCTGCTCGCCCTGGTCGACGGCCGGGCCGGCAGCCACGCCCCCGCGCCCCGCCCGCTGCCGCCGGAGCCGGCCCCGCGGCGGGGCGGGGGTCACCTCGACCCGCGGCGG
>CAXTVE010000435.1:0-296 GCA_964247485.1 uncultured Propionibacteriaceae bacterium | reverse complement strand
CCGGGGGGCGGGGGGGCGCGCGGGGGGCGCGGGCGGGGGCGGCCCCCGGGCGGCCGAGCCCGGCCGGATGCCGCCGGAGCGGGCCGAGCGGCTGCTCGGGGATCAGCTCGACCGGCTGCTGACGCCGGAGTGACCGGGCCGCTGCCTAGGCTGAACGGGTGACCAGCTCGGCGCCGTCGGTCGAACCGCTCCGGCGCAACCGGTTCGCCTTCACGCTCACCGCGGGGGTCCTGGCGGTGGCTGCGGCGATCGCGCTGACCGCCGCCGCCACGTTCCCGCGGGGGCACATTGCGTGG
>CAXTVE010000434.1:0-2537 GCA_964247485.1 uncultured Propionibacteriaceae bacterium | reverse complement strand
AGTTCGCCGCCGTCGACGAGATCCTCAGCGGGCGGGAGAACCTCGCCCTGGTCGGCCGGCTGCGCCGGATCAAGAACCCCCGCGCGACCGCCGACGGACTGCTCGATCGGTTCGGGCTGGCCGAGGCGGCCGGCCGGCGGGTGTCGACGTACTCCGGGGGCATGCGGCGCCGGCTGGACATCGCCATGAGCCTGATCGGGGAGCCGCCGGTGATCTTCCTCGACGAGCCCACGACCGGGCTCGACCCCCAGGCCCGGCTGGAGGTGTGGCGGGTCGTCAAAGAGCTGGCGGGGGGCGGCACGACCGTGCTGCTGACGACGCAGTACCTCGACGAGGCCGAACAGCTCGCCGACCGGATCGCGATCCTGCACGAGGGTCGGATCATCCGGAACGGGACCCTTGCCGAGCTCAAACAGCTGCTCCCGCCCGCCAAGGTCAGTTATGTCGAGGTCCAGCCGACCCTCGAGGACGTCTTCCTCTCCCTCGTCGGCGCGGACGCGAAGGACTGACCATGGCCACGCACTTCCTCGGCAACACCGGCGCGCTGCTCGGACGCTCCCTCAGCCACATCGTCCGCAGCCCGGACACGATCGTCACCACCGCGCTCATGCCGGTCGCCCTCCTGCTGCTGTTCGTCTACGTGTTCGGCGGCGCGATCGAGTCGGGGACCGAGCGCTACGTGAACTACCTGCTGCCGGGCATCCTGCTGATCACGATCGCCTCCGGCATCGCCTACACCGCCTACCGGCTCTTCCTGGACCTGCAGAGCGGCATCGTCGAGCGGTTCCAGTCGATGCCGATCGCCCGGTCCTCGGTGCTGTGGGCGCACGTGCTGACGTCGCTGGTGGCGAACCTGGCCTCGCTCGTGGTCGTCGTGCTGGTCGCACTGCTGATGGGCTTCCGGTCGGGGGCCGGCGTGCTGGCGTGGCTCGCGATCGCCGGCATCCTCGTGCTGTTCACCCTCGCGCTGACCTGGCTCGCCGTCATCTCGGGGCTCACCGCCACATCGGTGGACGGGGCGAGCGCATTCTCCTATCCGCTGATCTTCCTGCCGTTCGTCAGCTCGGCCTTCGTGCCCACCGAGACGATGCCCGGCCCCGTACGCGTCTTCGCCGAGCACCAGCCGGTGACCTCGATCGTGAACGCGCTCCGGGCCCTGTTCGCGGCCCAGCCGGTCGACGCCGACCTCTGGACCGCCCTCGCCTGGTGCCTCGGCCTGCTCGTGGGCGCGTACGCCGTCGCCACCGTCACCTACCGCCGCCGGACCGCGTAGGCCGAGCGGGGCATCGGGCGGGGTCACCGGGCACAGGCTGGGCGGAGCAGCTCCCGGGTGATGGCGCCGATGTCCCGCGCGCCGCACAGCGCCATGGTCAGGTCGAGCTCGGCGACGACGTTCGAGATCACGTCCTCGACCCCGCGCTGACCGGCGAGGGCCAGTCCGTAGAGGTAGGGCCGGCCCAGCAGCACCGCATCGGCGCCGAGGGCGAGGGCGGTGAAGACGTCCGCGCCGGTCCGGACGCCGCTGTCCATCAGGACGACCGGGTCCGGACCCAGCTCGGCCCGGATCTCGATCAGGGCGTCGAGCGACGCGACCGCGAGGTCGACCTGCCGGCCGCCGTGGTTGGAGACCACGATGGCGTCAGCCCCGAGCGTGAAGGCCCGGCGGGCGTCGTCGGGATGCAGGATGCCCTTGAGCACGATGGGCAGGCTCGTCCGGCCCCGGAGCGTGGCGAGATGGTCCCAGCTCAGGCCCGGGTTGGAGTAGATGTCGAGGAAGGTCTCGACGGCGGCCCGGGGCCGGGGGGACCGCAGGTTCCGCCAGAACGGGCCCGGATGGTTCCGGGTCATGGCCAGCAGGGTCCGGACGGCGCCGATCGTCACCTCGGTGGCGGGACCCGACCCGCGCCCGGCCAGGCGCTCGGTGACGATCTGGCCGAACCGGGGGTCGGAAGTGTACTGGGCGATGCCCTGGCCCCGGCTGAACGGCAACGACCCGAGGTTGAGGTCCTGCGGACGCCAGCCCAGGACCGTCGTGTCGAGCGTGACGACCAGCGCCCCGGCGCCGACCGCCTCCGCCCGGGCGATCAGGCTGTCGACCAGACCCTCGTCGCGGCTCCAGTAGAGCTGGAACCATCGCTCCGCGTCGCCCATGGCGGCCGCGCACTCCTCCATCGGGCTGCAGCCCTGGTTGGACATGACGTAGGCGCTCCCGGTCGCCGCGGCGGCCCGGGCGATCTGCAGGTCGCTGTCCTCGGCCAGCAGCGCGGCGGCGCCCACGGGGGCGAGCAGCACCGGGGTCGGGTGCCGGGTGCCGAGCAGCGAGATCGACAGGTCGCGGTCAGCGGCCCCGGTGGCCACCCGGGGGACGATCGCCCACCGGTCGAACGCCGCCCGGTTGCGGTGCATGGTCCGGCCCTCACCGGCCCCGCCCGCGACATAGGCCCACGCGGCCGCCGTCGACACGCGGCGGGCCCGGCGTTCGAGCTCACCGAAGTCGGCCGGGACCTTCGGTCGCCGACCCAGCGCCCCCTGACGGT
>CAXTVE010000433.1:0-2541 GCA_964247485.1 uncultured Propionibacteriaceae bacterium | reverse complement strand
ACCGTCGCGGCCGCGGCGGTGACGCCCGCGACGGTCGGGCTCGGGGTGGGGGTCGGGCTGGGACTCGCCCCGGGTGGCGGTGGCGAGCCGGTCGAGGCAGCCGAGGGCGTCGGACGGGTTCCGGTCGGCGCCGACGGCGTGCAGGCGACCAGCACCGGGAGCGCCGCGCCGAGCCCGAGCAGCCGCCGCCGGTTGAGGACCGCGGGCTGGGGCACGTCTGCGAACCTAGCCCACCCCCCGGGAGTATGCTCGCGGCACAACTGCGGGACCCAACCGGATCGAGTGACTCACCATGGACTCAAGCCAGCTTTCTGGCGTGCTGACCCCGATCCTGGCCCAGTTCGCGCTCGAGCTGGAGGCCGTCGAGGTCATCCCGGCCGGGAAGCGCTCGCTGCTGCGGGTGGTCGTGGACGGCGACGGGCCCACCGGGACCGGGCCGCTGCTGGACGACGTGGCCGAGGCGAGCAAAGCCCTGTCGGCCGCCCTGGACAGCTCGCCCGCCGTGGGCGCCGCCGCGTACACCCTGGAGGTGAGCACCCGCGGGGTCGGCCGCCCGCTGGAGCGCGCGGCCCACTGGCGCCGCAACCGCGGCCGGCTGGTCAGCGTGACCACCGCCGACGGGAACGCCGTCACCGGGCGGATCGTGGGATCGGACGAGGAGACCGCTCGGCTGGAGGTCGGGGGCGTCGAGCAGACGGTTCCCCTGGCTGAGGTGACGAAGGCCCTGGTCCAGGTCGAGCTCAACCGGCGGGTCGGGGCCGCCCCGGCGGGAGAGGAGGAGTGATGGACATCGACATCTCCGTGCTGCGGCTGCTGGAGCGCGAGAAGGACGTGCCCTTCGAGATCCTGGTCAGTGCGATCGAGGAGGCGCTGCTCAGCGCGTACGAGCGGACCGACGGGGCCGAGACCGGCGCCCGGGTGGAGCTGAACCGCAAGAGCGGGCACGTCGCCGTGCTGGTACCGGAGCGGGACGCCGACGGCGCCCAGGTCGGGGAGTACGACAGCACACCGGAGGGGTTCGGGCGGGTGGCCGCCTCGACCGCGCGGCAGGTGATCATGCAGCGCCTCCGCGACGCCGAGGACGAGCAGAAGTACGGTCACTTCTCCGCGGTCGAGGGTGACATCGTGTCCGGGGTGGTGCAGCAGGGCAGCGACACGCGTACGGTGCTGGTCGACCTGGGCAAGATCGAGGCGATCATGCCGCTGGCCGAGCAGGTGCCGGGGGAGACCTACCGGCACGGGAACCGGATCCGCGTGTTCGTGGTCTCGGTGCGCAAGGAGCTCCGTGGGCCCCAGGTGGTGGTGTCGCGGACCCACCCGGGCCTGGTCGAGCGGCTGTTCAAGCTCGAGGTCCCGGAGATCGCCTCCGGCGTCGTCGAGATCAAGGCCGTCGCCCGCGAGGCCGGGCACCGCAGCAAGATCGCCGTCGTCAGCCATCATGCCGATGTCAGCGCCAAGGGGGCCTGCATCGGACCGATGGGTCAGCGAGTGCGCGCGGTGATGCATGAGCTGAACGAGGAGAAGATCGACATCATCGACTGGTCGCCGGACTCGGCCACCTTCGTCGGGCAGGCGCTCTCGCCGGCCAAGGTGCACTCGGTGACGGTGGTCGACGAGCGGTTGCGGGCCGCACGGGTGGTGGTCCCGGACTACCAGCTGTCGCTGGCCATCGGTCGCGAGGGCCAGAACGCGCGGCTGGCCGCCCGGCTGACCGGCTGGCGGATCGACATCCGCCCGGACACCGCCCCGGAGCCTCCCGCCTGACCCCTTGGCCTAGCATCGGCGGCATGGCCCGGCCGGTGCGGATGTGTGCGGGCTGTCGCCAGCGGGCGGACCAGGGCGACCTGGTCCGCATCGTGGCCCGCGAGGGCGTCGGGACGGTCGACCCGACCCGGACCGCGCCGGGTCGCGGGGTCTACCTGCACCCCCGGGCAGCGTGTCTGGACCAGGCGGTGAAGCGACGTACTATAGGTCGGCTGCTGCGGGCCGAGATCGATGGCCCGCGGACGGCCGAGGCCATCCGGGATCACCTCGACGCCGTGGTCGAGCATCAAGCGGCGCGGTCCTCGACACCTTGATTTAGACGAAGTCCTGGCCCTATGGCTAGAGTTCTCAACTGCATCCGAACCCTCGGATGCCGAACCAGAAGGTGGGCTCACGCTCATGACCCGTCCATGAGACTTCCGCAATGAGCATGCACGACAACTAACTGGTTCGCACCCTGACGCGGACCGCCAACAAGGAGAGCAGTGGCCAAGGTCCGTGTCTACGAGCTTGCAAAAGAGCTCGGGGTTGACAGCAAGACAGTCCTGACCGTAGCGAAGGACATGGGGGAGTTCGTTCGATCGGCCTCCTCGACGATCGAGGCGCCGGTGGTGCGCCGACTCCGGGAAAAGCTGGCCAGCGATGCGCCGGCGCCCAAGAAGACGGCCCGCCCGTCGGTCACCGCCCCGGTGGCCCCGACGGCGACCGTGACCACTCTTCCGCCGCGTCCGGGCCCCGACCGGGTCACCGCGCCCGCCCCGGCGCCGGGGCAGCAGC
>CAXTVE010000432.1:0-2542 GCA_964247485.1 uncultured Propionibacteriaceae bacterium | reverse complement strand
CCACCGCAAGCTCGGCCGCGAGCTCGACCTGTTCTCCTTCCCCGACGAGATCGGCAGCGGCCTGGCCGTCTTCCACCCCAAGGGCGGCCTGCTGCGCAAGGTGATGGAGGACTATTCCCGGCAGCGGCACGTCGACGCCGGGTACGAGTTCGTCAACACCCCGCACATCACCAAGGCCGAGCTGTTCGAGATCTCCGGGCACCTGGGCTTCTACGCGGACGGGATGTTCCCGCCGATGCACGTCGACGAGGAGCGGCATCCCGACGGCAGCCTCAAGCGGCAGGGCCAGGACTACTACCTGAAGCCGATGAACTGCCCGATGCACTGCCTGATCTTCCGCTCCCGGGGCCGCTCCTACCGCGAGCTGCCGCTGCGGATGTTCGAGTTCGGCAGCGTCTACCGCTACGAGCTGTCGGGGGTGGTCCACGGGCTCACCCGGGTGCGCGGGATGACCCAGGACGACGCCCACATCTACTGCACGCTCGACCAGATGCAGGACGAGCTGACCTCGCTGCTGCGGTTTGTGCTGGACCTGCTCGCCGACTACGGCCTGGACGACTTCTACCTCGAGCTCTCCACCCGTGACCCGGAGAAGTCCATCGGGTCCGACGAGGACTGGGCACGGGCGACCGAGGCCCTGGAGGTCGCCGCGGCGGCCTCGGGGCTGGAGCTGGTCCTCGACCCGGGCGGCGCGGCGTTCTACGCGCCCAAGATCTCGGTCCAGGCCCGCGACGCCATCGGCCGGACCTGGCAGATGTCGACCATCCAGGTCGACCTGATGCTGCCGGACCGGTTCGGGCTCGAGGTCACCGCACCCGACGGCAGCCGGCAGCGGCCGGTGATGATCCACCGGGCCCTCTTCGGTTCGGTCGAGCGGTTCATCGGCGTGCTCACCGAGCACTACGCCGGCGCGTTCCCGCCCTGGCTGGCCCCGGTCCAGGTGGTCGGCGTCCCCGTCGCCGAGGAGCACCACGACTACCTGCGCCGGGTCGCGGAGCAGTTCGCCCGCGCCGGCGTGCGGATGGAGATCGACACCTCCGACGACCGGATGGGCAAGAAGATCCGCAACGCCGAGCAGCAGAAGGTGCCCTACATCCTCATCGCCGGCGGGGAGGACGAGGCGGCGGACGCGGTCTCCTTCCGCTACCGCGACCGGACCCAGAAGAACGGCGTGCCGGTGGACGAGGCGGTCGCGGAGATCACCGACGCGGTCGCGCGCCGCATCCAGGTCTGACCTTCTCCCGCGGTCAGCGCGGATGGTCGCCGAGGCGACCGTCTACGCTGACTCGGCAGGGCTGAGGAGAGGAACCGGGTGAGCCAGGACGTCGAGCCGAGCACGACGCTGCCCGGGACCCCGGACGGCTTCGACCGGCTGTGGACCCCGCACCGGATGGTCTACATCTCCGGCGAGCACAAGCCGGCCACCGCCACCTCCGCCGACTGCCCGTTCTGCATGGCCCCGGAGGGCGACGACCGGGAGAACCTGATCGTGCACCGGAGCGAGATCGCGTACGCCGTGCTCAACCTCTACCCCTACTCACCGGGGCACGTGCTCATCTGCCCCTACCGGCACGTCGCCGACTACACCGACCTGACGCGGGAGGAGGCCGAGGCGGTGGCCGCCCTCACGCAGCAGGCCATGCGGGTGATCCGCCGGGCCAGCGCGCCGCACGGGTTCAACCTGGGCATCAACCAGGGGGCGGTCGCCGGCGCCGGGATCGCGGCCCATCTGCACCAGCACGTGGTGCCGCGCTGGTCCGGTGACGCCAACTTCCTCCCGGTGGTCGGCCAGACCAAGGCGCTGCCCCAGCTGTTGGACCAGACCTGGGACGTCGTACGACGGGCGTGGGACGAGGCCTGAGCTGATGCTGGAGCGGTTCCGGGCCCTCTCCCACACCCTGCTGGGCCCGATCGCCCGCCTGCTGATCCGGCTGGGCGTCTCGCCGGACCTCGTCACCGTGCTCGGCACGCTGGGCGTGGCGGTCAGCGCGCTGGTCTGTTTCCCGCAGGGGTGGCTGTGGCAGGGGGCGCTGCTGGTCACCCTGTTCGTCATCTCGGACATGATCGACGGCCTGATGGCCAAGATCACCGGGACGGCCAGCCAGTGGGGCGCCTTCCTCGACTCCGCCTCCGACCGGCTGGGCGACGCGGCGGTGTTCGGCGGAGTCCTGCTCTACTTCGTCTACCGGGAGGACTCCACGCTGTGGGCCGGCATCGCCCTGGCGGGGCTGGTCTTCGGCCAGTGGACCTCCTACGTCAAGGCCCGCGCCGAGAGCCTGGGCTTCAGCTGCTCCGGCGGACTGGCAGCGCGGGCCGACCGGCTGGTGATCATCCTGGTCGGGGCGCTGCTGGCCGGGCTCGGCGTGCCCGCCATCCTGCACGTCGCGGTGGCCGCCCTCGCCGTGACCAGCATGATCACCGTGCTGCAACGGATCGAACAGGTCCGCCGACAGGCCAAGACGGCCGGTGTCTTCACCGCGTGAGGGGCTGGCCCGGCTCGCCGGCTCGTCCCGCGACCGGCTGCTGCGCGCGCTGTTCCGGG
>CAXTVE010000431.1:0-2545 GCA_964247485.1 uncultured Propionibacteriaceae bacterium | reverse complement strand
GGCGGCGCCGCCCCCGCGGCGGACACGCTGCGGGCCGCGCTGGCCCCGCGGGTGCCGGAGTACATGGTGCCGACCCGGTTCGTCGCGGTCGACGCCCTGCCGCTGACCATGAACGGCAAGCTCGACGAGGCCGCGCTCCCGGCCCCGTCGGCGGACAACCTGCTGCCGGGCCAGGTGGCCGAGACCGCCACCGCGCCCGGGTCCTCCGGGACGTCCGCGCAGGACCGCATCGCGGCGGTCGTGGCCGAGCTGCTCAAGGTCCCGGCGGTCGACCCTTCCGAGAACATCTTCCTGCTCGGCGGCCACTCGATGCTGGCGATGCAGCTGGTCTCGCGGATCAAGCAGGACTTCGGGGTGCGGCTGACCCTGCGGCAGCTGTTCGACGAACCGACCGTCGCCGGGATCACCGCCACGGTCCTCGCGCGGACCGAGGTGCCGGCGTGACCTCCACCGACAAGGTCGACCAGACCGGCAGGACCCGCCCGCTGAGCCTCTACCACCTGCTCGACCCCGAGGTGCTGGCCGACCCGTACCCGCTGTACGCGGAGCTGCGCGCGGCGGACCCGGTGCACTGGGACCCCTACCTGCACGCCTGGGTGGTCACCCGCTACCAGGACGTGGCCACGGTGTTCCGCCGGTTCTCCGCCGACCGCGCCCCCAGCCCGGACTACTTCGCCGCGCTGGGCGTCCCCGAGGTCGGCCCGGTCGCCCGGATGATGGTCCAGCAGATGCTGTTCATGGACGCCCCGGCCCACACCCGGCTCCGCCGCCTCGCCGGCCCGGCGTTCCAGCCCGCGCAGGTCAACACCCTGCGCCCGCACATCCAGGAGATCGCCGACCGGCTCGTCGACGACATCGTCGCGCGCACCGCCGCCGGGCCGGGCCGGCTGGACCTGATGGCCGACTTCGCCGAACCGCTGCCGGCGATGGTGACCACCGAGCTGCTCGGCGTGCCGGTGGAACACCACGTCGACCTGAAGAACTGGTCGGTCACCTTCGCCGGGATGCTCGGCAACTTCCAGCACAACCCCGACCTGCTCGGCGACGTGCTGGTGGCCGTGGAGAACCTGTCGGACTACTTCCGCACCGCGATCGCCGAGCAGCGCCGGTCCCCGCGGCCCGGCCTGCTCAGCGAGCTGCTCGCGGCCGAGGTCGACGGCGACCGGCTGACCGACGAGGAGGTCATCGCCAACGTCATCGTCACGATGGTCGGCGGGCTGGAGACCACCACCAACCTCATCGGCAACGGGATGCTGACCCTGCTGCGCAACCCGGCGCAGCTGGAGCGGTTGCGCACCGACCGCGCGATCATGCCGGCCGCGGTGGAGGAGCTGCTGCGCTACGAGAGCCCCAGCCAGCAGACCGCGCGGCTCGCCCGCGACGACGTCGAGCTCGGCGGCAAGCAGATCCGCAAGGGGCAGGCGGTGATCGCGGTCATGGCCGCGGGCAACCGCGACCCCCAGCGCTTCCCCGACCCGGACCGGCTCGACTTCGACCGCCCCGACAACCGCCACCTCGCCTTCGGGTGGGCGTCGCACTTCTGTTTCGGCGCCCCGTTGGCCCGGCTGGAGGCCGACATCGCCTTCACCACCCTGCTGGCCCGCCTGCCCGACCTGCAGCTCCTCGACGAGCCGCTGGTCTGGCGGGAGAACCTCGGCCTGCGCGGGCTGACCGCGCTGCCGCTGAGCCGGTCCGCGTGACCGGCACGCCCCGGCTGCGGGAGGCCCGCATCGCGGACTTCCCGCAGGTCCACGAGCTGGAGTCGGTGTTCTTCGACGACAGCCTGTCGCCCGCCGACCGGGAGGGCCTGTTCACCGGCAACCCGCTGTGGCCGCGGCTGCGCGACCGCTGGCCGGTCGGCTGGGTGCTGGAGGACGACACGGGTCGGCTCGTCGGGTCGCTCACCAACGTCCCGTCGGCCTACCTGCTCGACGGCGCGGAGAAGCTCTGCGCGAACGGCCACTGCTGGGCGGTGCTGCCCGAGTACCGCGGCTACGCCGTCATGCTGATGGACGAGTACTTCGCCCAGGAGCAGCCGGACCTGCTGCTCAGCGCCAAGGTCGGGGCGGACGCCACGCCGGTGTGGGGCGCCTACGCACAACGCGTCCCGGTGGGCGACTGGTCCCGGGCGGCCTACCGGATCACCCACTACCCGGTGTTCGCCCGGGCCGGGCTGCGGCGTGCCGGGGTTCCGCTCGCCGCGGTCGCCGCCCCGGTGGTCGCGCTGGGGCTGCGGCTCAAGGACGCGCTGACGGCCCGGCGCCTGCCCGCGCCGCCGCCGTCGGTCGCGCTGGCCGAGGTGCGCACCTTCGACGAGCGGGTCGACGGGGTCTGGGCCGCGCTCGTCGAGGAGCGGACCGGCGGTGACAGTTCCCTTCGTGGCGTACAGGCCCTTGGGCTCGAAGAAGAGCACCGGGTCGTCGGACCGCACCGACGCCGCCATGAGACCGACGACGTCCTCGGGCGTCGAGGGCACCACGACCTTGAGGCCCGGGCCGGCCATCGCCCAGTTCGACAAGTGGGCGGACATCGCTCTCGAGCGCAT
>CAXTVE010000430.1:345-2574 GCA_964247485.1 uncultured Propionibacteriaceae bacterium | reverse complement strand
GGTTTGTTCCCCCCGCCGCCCTTGCGGCGTACGGGCCACGTGATTGGGGCGCGCCCTGGGCGCTCAAGTGGAGGCCACCGGCTTGCGAGCAGTGGAGCGCACCCATGTCCCGCAAGGTGACCATCGCCATCCACGACGATGACGCGGATGCAGAGCGTCTCGAAGGCACCCGGGCCCTGGAGATGGCGTCGATCGCATGCTCCTGGTGGCCTTCCAGGAGTCGCTCCGGTGATCTCCGGCATCGTCGGCGTCGTCCGCACGTGGTTGGCCTCTCGAGGAGGCCGGGCGGTCGAGCTCACATCGGTGACCAGACGCTCCGGATCGACTCGGCGTCCCGAGGGCAGCAGGCGCCTGATCGACGAGTTCGTCGCCGCGCTCCGCCGGTCGGAGGAGCCGGCGGCGCCGGCATCCTCACCGGGACCGTGAACGCGGGGGCGGCGCAGCGCGCTCGTCGTGGCAACAACACCTAGGACGACCAGCGACTGCGGAGACTGCGAGCACCGGTCACCGACCACCGACGCCGAGCACCTGGGGCAGGTGCTCCGGGCGGTTCGACGGGCGCGGGCTGATCGTGCTGACCGCCTCCAGTGCCATGGAGCCCTCCCGGCGGCGGGTTGCCGCGGCGATCCTTACCGCCGGTGGTGCGCTGACGGCCGTCCACCACCTCGGTCTGCTGGTCGCGGCCAGGCAGGCGATTGGCGAGGTCGGGGAGGTCCGATCCGCGGTTGGATCGGCATCCCCGGTGGGCTCCTGGCCGCCTTCGCCGGCTGGCAGGTGCAGCAGTCGCTTCGTCGACCGGCTGCGGAGCGGCCAAGGTAGATCTGTGCCGGTCCGGACGGCAGGGCGGGCCATGGCCCGGCGGCTTTTGGGTACGGACCCGTTGATGACCGAGCAAACCCGCCGGGGGCTCCTGGCCGCGCCGTCCCGGCCGATCACGTCGTCCCGGTCGCGGACAACCCGGGGTACGGGTCTGGTGCGAGCCTGCCATCCCGGCCCCGCCGCCGCGGTCACCGTCATGCTCACGGCGTACGCGGTCTCGGCCGGGCTCGACCCCGCCCGGGTCGTGCTCATCGCGGCCACCGTGCTGGCCGGCCAGCTCACGATCGGCTGGACCAACGACCTCATCGATGCGGCTCGGGACCGCAGCGTCGGCCGGGCCGACAAGCCGCTGGCCACCGGTGAGCTGTCGACGACGACCGTCCGCGTGGCCTGCGTCCTCGCGGTCCTGGCCACCGTGGGGTTGTCGCTCAGCTGGGGGCTCGTGCCGGGCCTGCTGCACCTGGGCTGTGTCGCGGCTGGGTGGGCGTACAACCTCGGGCTGAAGGCGACCCTCTTCTCAGGCCTGCCTTACGCCGTGGCGTTCGGCGGGTATCCGGTCTTCGTGGCGCTGGCGGGGCCGGGGGCGGCGGCGCCGCCGTGGTTCGTCCCGGCGGCGGGTGCGCTGCTGGGGATCGGAGCGCATCTGCTCAACGTGCTGCCCGATCTCGCCGACGACGCGGCCACCGGCGTACGCGGGCTGCCCCACCGGCTCGGTCACCGAGGTTCCTCGGTGCTGGCCGTGGCGAGTCTGGCCGCCGCCACCGTAGTCCTCGTCCTCGGCGTCGTCGCCGCCGTGCCCGCCGCGGTGCTGGCCCTGGTGCTGGCCGTGGTGGCCGTGCTGGTCGGCCTCACGCTGGTCACCCGGGGTCGGGTGCCGTTCCGGGCCGCCATCGGGATCGCCCTGGTCGACGTGCTGCTGCTGGTCCTCGCCGGGTGACCGACATGATGTGGGACCTCGTCGTCGTCGGCGCCGGGCCGGCGGGCTCGGCGGCTGCCCTGGCGGCGCTGGCCGAGCGACCGGACGCCCGGGTGCTGCTCCTGGACCGCGCGTCCTTTCCTCGCGACAAGAGCTGTGGTGACGGCATCGCCCCCCACGTCCTGGACGTGCTCGGCCCGCTCGGGGCGGGGGACGCGGTCGCGGGCTGGACCCCGCTGCAGCGGCTCGAGCTTTCCTCCGGCCGGCATACGGTCGCCGGCCGGATGGCCCGCCCGGCCTGGGTGATCCCGGGGGAGGTCTTCGCCGCCCGGCTGGTGGCGCGGGCCGGGGGGGTGCCCCAGATCATGGGGGGGGCCGGTACCGCGGCCGGCGGCGGCGCCTACTCGCCCGCGCTGGCCGACTTCGTGGTCATGGCCCCCGAGTCCAGCATGTTCCTTACCGGCCCCGGCGTGGTGAACGAGGTGATGGGCGAG
>CAXTVE010000430.1:0-335 GCA_964247485.1 uncultured Propionibacteriaceae bacterium | reverse complement strand
GGCTGGGGCCCGTGTTTGCCGCGGGGCGTCTCGGGGGGGCGGGCGGCATGGCCCGCCCGGCCTGGGTGATCCCGCGGGAGGTCTTCGACGCCCGGCTGGTGGAGCGGGCCGTCGGCGCAGGGGCTCAGCTGGTGCGGCATCGGGTCCGCGATGTCCGTCTCGAGTCCGGTGCCGTGGTGCTGGACGGGCGGTTCCGAGCTCCGGTCGTGGTGGCTGCAGACGGCGTTGCCTCTGCGGTCCGCGCCGCACTCGCCGGCGGCCGACGTGGACGGCGCGCGATCGCCCGGCGCGGCTATGCGCCGACCGCGCCCACCCGGGCCGGCCGCCAGGTGATC
>CAXTVE010000429.1:0-2575 GCA_964247485.1 uncultured Propionibacteriaceae bacterium | reverse complement strand
CGCCCGCGTCGTGTACGGGGGGCGTACGCGGGACGGCGCGACCGCCCTGGCGGTCGCGGTCCTGGGCCGGAAGGCAGCGGCGTACCTGTGCGACGGCCGGCGCGTCGAGGCGTGGCTGCGGGGCACGGTGGACGGCGACACCGTGGCCCTGCGGACCAAGAACGGTCGCAGCACCCTCGACGCAAGACTGGTCGACGGGCGGCTGCGCGGCGAGGTCGACCTGGACGGCGAGGCGCTGACGTTCCGGATCGACGTGGCCGGACCGCCGGCCGGGCTGTACCGGGCCCGGGGCGCCCGCACCACCATCGGCTGGATCGTGCTGCCCGACGGCAGCCAGGTCGGCCTGGCCACCACCGGTGGCGAGTCGGCCCCGGCACCTCGGCTCGACCCCGCTGCCCCCGAGGTGAACGTCGACGGTGAGTCGCTGACCGGAACGCCGGTGACCGGCGAGCTCGAGTCCTGAGGAGGAGTTCGACCATGACGGGTATGTCCACCGATGCGCCACCGACGCGGGTCGGCCCGGTGCTGGTCGCCTTCGCCATCGGCACGTTCGCCGCGGTCGCCCTCGGCGCCTACGGACAGCTGCATGAACCGACCGGTCAGGCGATCAACCTGGCCGGGTTCGCCAGCGGGCTCGCGGCCAAGGCGGCCCTCACCACCGTCGCTCTGGGGCTCGCCGGCGTCCAGACCGTGACCGCGCTGGCGATGTTCGGCCGCATCCGCCTGACCGGCGCCTGGCTCGGCCCCGTCCACCGCTGGTCCGGTCGGCTGGCCGTGGCCGTCACCGTCCCGGTGGCCGTGCACTGCCTCTACGCGCTGGGCTTCGCGACCTACGACGCGCGTACGCTGCTGCACTCGCTGTTCGGCTGCTTCTTCTACGGCGCGTTCGTGGTCAAGATACTGGTGCTGACGCGCGATGACGCGCCGCGGTGGGCGCTGCCGCTGCTGGGCGGGCTGGTGCTGACCGGGCTGACGGCGCTCTGGCTCACCGCGGCCCTGTGGTTCTACCTCAGCGCCTGACGACCGATCGACGGAGGACATCGTGACCGACCCGCCCGCGCTGTCCCGGCGCACGGTGATCAAGCAGGCCGGACTGGCCGCCACCGCGGTGGCCGGGCTGAGCGCCTGCACCAACTACGGCCCGGTTGCCCCGGCTCCGAGCACCTCGGCCACCGATGTCGGCGGGGCGTCATTGATCAGACCGGCCGACATCCCGGTCGGCGGCGGGAAGATCTTCGCCGACCTGGAGGCGGTGGTCACCCAGCCGACGGCCGGTGAGTTCCGGGCGTTCGGCTGGGCCTGCACCCACCAGGGCTGCCCGGTCACCGAGATCACCGACACGATCAACTGCCTGTGCCACGGCAGCCGGTTCTCGTTGACCGACGGGTCGGTGGTCAACCCGCCGGCCACGCAGCCGCTGCCCGCTCGGGCCGTGACGGTGAGCGGCGACCGGATCACCGTCACCTAGCCGGATCAGCGCCCGAAGACGACCTTGATCTCCTTGCCGGTCAACCGGCCGCGCACCGTGGTGAAGTCGGTGGCGTTGGGGATCGAGAACTTGGTCCGGCTGCCGTTCTGGGTGCCCGAGGCCGAGGCCTCCCACCGGACGGTGATGCTGAACTCGGCGACCGACGGGTCCTGGTAGTCCAGCCGCGGCTCGGCGTTGACGAACGGGTCCTCGACGATCTTCCGCTTGAGGCTGGACTCGGTGATGTTCTGACCGGGGTTCTCGCGGACGTTCAGGAACGGGCAGCCCGACGGCTTGAACTTCGCCTCCTTGGTGCAGCCGTTCAGCTTCGCCTTGGCCGCGGTGATGAAGGCCTTCGTACCGGCCTCGGTGATCATCGGGCGGTATTCGTAGGCGTTCGGGTAGTCGGTGGGGCTCTTGATGAGCAGCGGGTCACCGCTGCCGTAGCCGACGTTCTCGTTGCCGCTGCTGAAGGCGTACGACCCGGGGAACAGGTCGATGTCGTCGGTCTTCACCTCGACGCCGTTGACCAGCAGCGGCAGTGTCCGGTTGCGGAGACTCTCCAGGTTGAGGTCCTGCGTGACCCGGTAGAGCAGGTAGTTGTCGCCCTGCTTCTGCACCGTGAAGTCCTCGTTGACCTGCTGGTCGCCGATCTTGTAGGTCGCGGAGATGCTGGTGTCGTACTCGTTGGCCTGCGGCGTCACCTTGATGTCGGTGATCGGCGCCCGCTTGAGCGAGTCGGCCAGCACCGCGTCGGTCAGGAAGGTGGTGTCCGCCGGCTGTTCCTGGGCCAGCGACAGCGCCACACTCGCCTGGCCGGCGGCGAGCGCGTCGAGGTAGGCCCGGACGGCCTGGTCGGCCTGGGTGCTGACCGGCGGCGGGACCGAGCTCGCCTGGGTGGGCGGCGCGGTGGTGCCCGTCGGGCCCCCGCCCCCGGTGCCCCCGGTGACCGGCGGGTCCACCGGGTCGGACGCGATGTTGGTGCTCCGGTTGAGGAGGACCGCCGCACCGGCGCCGATGATGATCAGCGCCAGCACGATCGCCCCGATGATCAGGCCGATGCGGGCGCCGGAGCTCTTCTTGGGCGGCTGCCCGCCGGGCCCGCCG
>CAXTVE010000428.1:0-2576 GCA_964247485.1 uncultured Propionibacteriaceae bacterium | reverse complement strand
CGAGGCCCTCCAGCGGACCCCCGACGCCGTGTTGCACACCGTCGTCGGCCGGGCGCAGCCCCCCCCCCCCCCCGGGGGGGCCCCCCCCCGGGGGGCCCCGCCCGATGGGCGTGGTGACTGTCGTGCAGCAGCAGGAACATGCCCTGCGCGACGATCGCGACACCCGCGCCCGCCACCTGGGGGCGCCGGCTCCGGGCCAGCACCGCGCCGAGCACGACGTAGCCGGCATCGGCGACCGCGTTGATCACCAGGACCCGGCGGAGGAGAACCCGTTCGGCCTCGAGCGCAGCAGGCGCGTACGGGTCCGGCGACCGAAGCATCCGCCGGTCCTGCAGCCAGCCGGCCAGCCCGGCGATCCCGAGGTCCACCGCACCCCAGCCGGCCGTCTGCAGCCCGAACGCCCGCCATCGCGGGTCCCGCCGCAGCGCGGAGGCGAGACCGATGGCCACGCTGACCCCGCCCCAACCCACCGTGACCCGGGCCAGGCTCCGCTCGCGCTGCCAGATGTTCATGCCACGATCGAAGCACGGACCAGAAAGGAGCAGCGATGACCTCGGTGGCGGTGCTGTCCGACGTCCACGGCGTCCTGCCCGTGCTCGAGGCGGTGCTGGCCGAGCCCGACGTCCGCGCGGCCGATCTGGTCGTGGTCACCGGCGACCACGCCGCCGGCCCGATGCCGGTCGAGACGTTGGATGCGCTGGTCGGGCTGGGGGAGCGTGGCCTGGGGGGGCGCCGGGGGCCCCGCCGGGCGGCGGGGGGGGGGGGCGGCGGGGCGGGGCCGGCTCGCCCCACCCCGAGTCGGTCTGGGCCGCGGCCCAGCTCCGGTCCGACCAGCGGGACCGGCTGGCCGCCCTGCCGCACCCGGCGACCCTCGAGCTCACCGGCTTCGGCACCGTCGTGTTCTGCCACGGCACCCCGCGCGACGACGATGAGGTCGTGCTCGTCGACTCGCCGCCGCAGCGCTGGGCGGCGGTGTTCGCCGACCTCCCCGATACGGTGCGGACCGTGGTCTGCGGGCACACGCACATGCCGTTCGTCCGACTCGTCGACCGCCGGCTGGTGGTCAACCCGGGCAGCGTCGGCATGCCCTACGGCCGGGTCGGCGGGGCGTGGGCCCTGCTCCGAAACGGGCAGGTGGCGCTACGCCACACCGAGATCGACCCGGACGCCGTGTGCGCGCGCATCCTGGCGGAGTCGAGCTATCCGGACCGGGCCGCGTGGGCCGAGGAGTACGTGCGCTCCCGGAACAGCGATCTGGACGCGCTGCGCGCGTTCACCCCGCGTACGCGGTCGTGAGCCGGTCGGCCGGCCCTGGGTAGCGTGGGGTCTGTGACCAACACCTTCTCCCTGGCCGACCGCACCGTACGCCGGGTCGGCTTCGGGGCCATGCAGCTGCCCGGCCCCGGGGTCTTCGGGCCACCCCGCGACCGCGACGAGGCCGTCCGCGTCCTGCGCCGCGCCGTCGAGCTCGGCGTCAACCACATCGACACCGCGCAGTACTACGGGCCGGACGTCGCCAACGAGCTGATCCGCGAGGCCCTGCACCCCTACCCGGAGGATCTCGCCCTGGTGTCCAAGGTGGGTGCGGTCCGCGACGACGCCGGGAACTGGGTGCCCGCCCAGACGCCGGCGGAGCTGCGCGCCGGGGTCGAGGACAACCTGCGCACGCTGGGGGTCGAGCAGCTGACCGCCGTCAACCTGCGGCGGATGGAGGCCCACGAGGGTGATGCCGAACAGGTGCCGCTGGAGGACCAGCTGGCCGAGATGGTCGCGCTGCGCGACGAGGGCCTGATCGCCGGCGTGGGCATCTCGACCGTCCCGCTGTCCGACGTCGAGACAGCGATCCGGCTCGCCGACATCGTCTGCGTGCAGAACGCGTTCAGCCTGGCCGACCAGAGCGACATCGACGTCCTGGACCGCTGCACCCAGGCCGGTGTCGCCTACGTGCCCTACTTCCCGCTGGGATCAGCCTTCCCGCACCTGCCCAAGGTCACCGAGCGGCCCGCGGTCCGCGCGGTGGCCGCCCGACTCGGCGCCACCCCCAGCCAGGTCGGGCTGGCCTGGCTGCTGGCCCGCGCCGACAACGTGCTGCTGATCCCCGGTACCTCGTCGGTCGCCCACCTCGAGGAGAACATGCAGGCCGCCGACCTCGAGCTGTCGGCGGCCGACCGCGCCGAGCTGCAGGACGCGATCGCGCCCGCCCGGTCATAGGGCCGTCGGTGGCGGACCAGCGCCGCCACGACCACGGCCTGCCACCCCAGCCACAGCAGGAGCCAGGGGACGACCAGCACCCCGGCCAGCTGGGCCCGCTGGCTTCCTCGGAACTCGACCCAGGCGGCCACGTCGAGCACAACGCCGAGCGCCCCCAGAACCACATCGCCCAACGCCGCGTGCCGGCCGGACCGCGCGAGAGCCCGGCCCAGCAGTCCGTAGGCCAGCGCCGCGGCCGCGACGACCAGCCAACCGACGACCTCGGCGGCGGGCGGCGGCGGCAGCACGCCGCCCTGCTCAGCCAGCACCAGAAGCGGGACGGCGCCCACCGCGGTCAGCGTGACGTCCCACCGCCAGGGCGTCCG
>CAXTVE010000427.1:0-2577 GCA_964247485.1 uncultured Propionibacteriaceae bacterium | reverse complement strand
GGCTGGGCGTCGCGGGCACGGGGGCGCTGCGGGCCCTGGGGGTGAGCTGGCCGAGCCAGGGCGTCGCCGCGGCCGAGGCCCCCCCGGTCTACCTCGCCCGCGCGCGGAGCCAGGGCGTGGCCGACCCCTCGGCGAGCACGCTCGTCGCGGTCGCCGACGGCCCCCGGCTCGCCGCCCACCTGCTGGCCGACGGCGAGAACCTGGGCGACCTGGAGGTCATCGACGGCGCCGGCCAGGTGATGGTGCTCAGCGCCAACGGCACGGTCAAGCCGACCGGGACCATGCTCGACCCCGCCGTCGTCCAGGCCTGGCTGCAGGACAGCTTCAAGGTCCGGCTGCTGGCGCTGAACGCGAGGGTGGCTCCGACCGGCCTCGTCGTCTGCCAGACCACGGTGGACGGCGCGCGGAGCCGGCTGACCCTGCCCACCCAGGCCGGTGAGCGCAAGCTGACGCTCGTCGAGACGTTCGCCGAGGCGGACGTGCGCATCGCCGCCATGCACCGGCCCGAGAACCAGATCCCGCCGTTCTGCCTACGCTGGGACCCGCTGACGAGCCACAAGGCCGGCTACCTGCACAACCTGTGGCACCGCATCATGGGTACCACCTGAGTGTGGGCGACGGCCCGGGTGGAGACGCGGATGCCGGTGCTCGGACCTCGGTCGGCGGCGTTCGTGTCGACCCGGGGTCTGGTGCTCGCCGACGCAGCCCTGCTCGTCGTGGGCGCGGCGGGCTGGCTCAGTGCCCCGGACAGGTCGGCCCAGTGGGGCAGCGCCCAGCCGTTCAGCCTGCTGTCCGCCCTCGTGTTCGGTGCCCTGGGGGCGCTGATCGTGCCGCGCCGTCCCGGCAATGCGGTGGGCTGGCTCTTCCAGGTCATCGGACTGATGGCCTCAGTGGCCTTCCTCGCGGCGAGCTGGTCGCGGTCCCCAGAGCTGGCCTGGCTCGGGCAGTGGACGCCCTGGCTCGCGTACGGGCTGCTGCCCCTGCCGCTGCTCCTCTTCCCCGACGGTCGCCTGCCGAGCCGGCGGTGGCGGTTCTTGGTGGTCACCGCTCTGAGCGGTGTCGTCGTTCCGGCGGCGGCCCTGGCCGTCGCGGCCCTGGACCAGCCCACGACCCTGCTGACCGAGGTCGACACCGCGCTCACCGCGAGGGCCCGGGCGGCCCTGGGCGTGGCCGCGATCGGGGTCGGGCTCACCATCGTGTCGATGGCCGGGGCCCTGGCGGCCCTCTGGCTCCGCTGGCGTACGGGGAGCGGTGAGCGGCGCCAGCAGCTGAAGTGGCTCGTCGCGGGAGCCTCGGTGGGCGTGGTGGCCCTCGTCCTGGAGACCGCGGCCACGCCCGGGGCCTGGGTGGTCGCCGCCGCCGCCGTGCCGGTGGCCTCGACCGTCGCGATCCTCCGGCACCGGCTCTGGGACGTCGATCTGTTCCTCCGTCGGTCGGTCGTGTACGGGGTGCTGACCGCCTTCGTGGTCGTCGCGTACGCGCTGCTGGTCAACGTCTTGGGCGCGGTCTTCGACGACTGGCGGGGCTACAGCCGGTCGGTCGTCGCCACCGCCGCGGTGGCGGCGGCATTCCATCCCGTCCAGCTCCGGGTGCAGCGCCTGGTCGACCGGCTGCTCTTCGGGGACCGCGCCGATCCGTACGCGGCGGTCACCCGGGTCAGCCGCAGCCTCGAGGACCGTGCGGCGGGCTCCGCCGACCCGCTCGTGCTGCTGCGCGGCATCGCCGAAGCCGTCGCCGAGGCGTTGCAGCTGCCCTACGTCGCCCTGCAGGCCGACCTGCCGACCGGCCTCGCGCTGACCGCCGAGTACGGGCGCCGGCTCAGCCGGGTGGTACCCATCGCGATGTCGCACCAGGGCCGCCCGGTCGGGCAGCTGCTCATCTCACCCCGCGCCGTCGGTGAGGAGCTGACGCCGGCGGAGCGCCGGCTGCTGTCCGACCTCGCCCGGCAGGCCGGCCTGGCCACCCACTCGGTCCTGCTCAGCATGGAGCTGCAGCGCTCCCGGGAGCGCCTGGTCCGCACGCGGGAGGAAGAACGTCGCCGGCTGCGCCGCGACCTGCACGACGGGGTGGGAGCCGCGCTGGCGGGCCTGCGGATGCAGGTCAGCACGGCCCCCTACCTGCTCGACGCCGGGAACGAACCGGCGGTCCGCGACCTCTTCCGCCGGCTGGAGGAGGAGCTCGGCCGCTATGCGGGCGAGGTGCGCCGGCTCATCGAGGGAATGACCCCGCCGGCACTCGACCAGCTCGGCCTGCCCGGCGCCGTGCGGCGCATGTCGGCCGCCTTCGCGCGCAGCACCCCGCCGCTGCAGGTCGACGTCACGTCGATCGACGTGCCGGAGCTGCCCGGCCAGCTGCCGGCCGCCGTGGAGATCGCCGCCTACCGCATCGCCACCGAGGCGATCACCAACGCCGCCCGCCATGCCGGCGCCACGACCTGCTTCGTGCGCCTGGCGGTCACCGACGGCGAGCTCGTCGTCGAGGTCACCGACGACGGACCCGGCAGCGCGCGCCCGGACGGGGCCGGCGGCCGCGCGACGCCAGGGGACGGGCCGCCCCGCCAGGTCGGGGTGGGTCTGC
>CAXTVE010000426.1:0-2587 GCA_964247485.1 uncultured Propionibacteriaceae bacterium | reverse complement strand
CGCGAGCGGCGCAACAGGAGCTGGCTCAGGCCCAGGAGCCCCACGGTGAGCACCGTGCCGACCAGGGCGGCGCCGCCGAGCAGCAGCCCCCACAGCCGGATCTCCGGGCTCAGCTCCGCGACCGGTCCTCCGAACTGGGGCCAGGGGGTCAGCCAGGTCGCCCGGGCCAGCGCGTACGGCACCGGGCCCAGCGCGGCGACCACGGTGATCGGCCGGCGGTGCGTCATGACCCAGTCGCGTACCCGGTCCGCGGCGGCCGTACGCCGCATGGTCCGCCCGACCAGCACGGCCCAGCCGACGGCCAGGGCCGTGAACAGCAGACTGCTCAGCAGCTCCCCGGCGGCGTTCGCGAAGCCCGAGGCCAGCTTCGTCCCCAGCCGGCGTAGCCC
The DNA here is from genome assembly GCA_964247485.1 of uncultured Propionibacteriaceae bacterium. Taxonomy (GTDB): domain Bacteria; phylum Actinomycetota; class Actinomycetes; order Propionibacteriales; family Propionibacteriaceae; genus Microlunatus. The sequence goes on along the minus strand of CAXTVE010000426.1, from coordinate 2,198 downwards.
GTCGGGGGCGTAGACCCCGGTGGTGAGGCCCCAGAGCACGACGGCCAGCCCGGCGAGGACGACGACCACGCGCAGCCGCGGGTAGCGGCGGACGACCTGCACGCCCAGGATCAGCAGGACCGCGGGCAGCAGCAGGGCGATCAGGTAGCCCGCCAGCGCGATGGTGCTGATGCCCTGGACGGCCACGCCGAACACCGCCAGCTGCACCGCGGCGGCAGGCAGCAGGACCCGGCCGTCCCCGCGTACGCCGGGGGCCAGCAGGGCCAGGGCCGAGGCGGTGCCGAGCAGGGCCGCCCCGAGGACCAGGCCGGCGAACGTGGGTGGCGGGAGCACGAGCAGGGCCAGCGCGTCGTCGGGGACGACCAGCGGCAGGGCCAGCCGGCCGGCGAGCCAGCCGGCGGCGAGGGCCGCGGTCGCGACATGCAGGGCGGTGAGCAGTAGGAGCAGGTTCGGTGTGCGCGAGTCCATGCCTCCACGCTCGTCCGACCGACCCCGCGGGCGGCTCCCCCGATCGGGTGAACCCGCGTCGGCACCGGGTGAGCCGGACCTCAGCCGAGCTGGTCCAGCAGCCGACCGGGGCGCAGCAGCTGGGCCCCGGCGGCGGTGACCCGGTCGGAGAGCGCCCGGTCGGCGGTGACCACGACCACCTCGTGGCCCGCGGCCACCGCCGCCGCGGCCAGGTCCACGATCGTCTGGTCACCGTCAGCCGGTGCGTGCACGGTGTGCACGCCGTCCTCGCGGCCGGCCGGCACCCCGGGCCGGGCCTGGCCCTCGAGGACGAGCATCACCTCCGCGTAGCCCAGTGCGGCCGCCGCGAGCTGCTCGTGCAGCCGGGCGGCCGCCCCGGGCCGGTCACGCCACCAGCCGTCCGGCCGGGACCCGACGACGTTGGCGCCGTCCACGATCAGGGTGGTCACCAGCCTGATGCCTGCACCGCGAGCATCAGGACGGCTGACCGGGGCCGGAACGGCCGGTGTCTGGCTCGCGCAGCCGCTGCACCGCCGCCCGGTCGGCATCGATGACGCGCTCGGGCGGCCAGACGACGGCGAACCGCTCGAACAGGATGGGCTGCTCCTCCAGGTCGGCGGCGCCCGGCGGCAGCGTCCGGGTGAAGTAGCGGCGGTGCTCGCGCAGCCACGCGTCCCGGGTCCGTTCGTCCTCCCCCTCGTCGAAGGCGAAGGCGTCGTCCACCGACTCCAGCACCCCGGTCCGGGTCTCCACCGTGCGTAGCACGAGCGTGGGCGTTCCGATGCCGTCGGCAACGATCCAGTGGTCGCCGGGTGCCGGTGGTGGCGGGCCGTCCGCCGGATAGTCCAGCAGCAACGAGGCCGTTGCCCGCTTGGTGCCGGTGACGACCAGACCCAACAGCTCGTCGATCAGCCGGGGATGGTCCCCGAACTGCTCGACCGCCGGGGCCGGCCGGTTCGCGAACTCCGGGTGGGCGGCGGTGTAGGCCGCCCACAAGGCATCGGTCGAGGTGCTCACCGGCTCAGCCTCGCAGAGAGCGGGCCCGTTCGACCCGCCACCGCGAGACCAGCCGGACGCCCATGATCGTCAGCGGGGCGAAGGCCAGCGCCGCGGCGGCCGCCACGAGCTGGGGCTGGCTGAGCGGGACCAGCACGGTCCCGGCGATGCCGGCCGGCAGCAGCAGGGCGACCCACCAGCGCAGCACCCCCGCCCGGATCAGCCCGACCAGCATCAGCAGCAGCCCGAGGAAGGCGAACGCCTGCGTGCCCCGCCACAGCTGGATCAGCGGACCGTTCCAGGCGGCGTCGAACAGCGCCGTCGCCTGCGCCGACGACAGCTGGGCACCGGCGGCTGCATTCCACCAGTCCGACAGCACCAGCCCCGACACGTTCACGAAGCCGATGGCCGTCAGCACCGCGCCGGGCACCACGAACCGACGCCCCCGGGGACCGCGGAGCAGGGTGGGCACGGCGAGTGCCCCCAGCCCGATGAGGATGTTGCCCCAGTGCAGCAGCAGCGCCGACCCCGCGGTCAGCAGCGGGGCGCGGGCCAGCGAGGCGATGTAGGCGGCCGCCGAGCGCGACTGCTGCGACGGCGAGGTCAGGCCGCCGGCGAAGAACGCGACGGTGCCGACGACCAGCGCACCGCCGGCCAGGGCCGGCAGCAGCGACGGTCGCCGGCGGCCCGCGGGGCCGTCGTCCCCGACGACCGTGGCGGGGGTGGTGGAGAGC
>CAXTVE010000425.1:0-2589 GCA_964247485.1 uncultured Propionibacteriaceae bacterium | reverse complement strand
GGGCCTCGGCGGTCAGTTCGGCGAGATGCGCACGATGATGCAGTACCTGTTCCAGAGCATCAACTTCCGCGGCGACCCCACGTCGAAGCCCTACAAGGACCTGCTGCAGGGCGTCGGCACCGAGGAGATCAGCCACGTCGAGCTGATCGGCACCACCATCTCCAAGCTGCTCGACGGGGCGCCCGGCTACACGGGCAAGAAGACCGACCCGGTCGACGAGCCCGGGGCGAAGGGTGCGACGCCGCTCAAGATCGCCCTCGACACCGGCAACATCCACCACTTCCTGGTCGGCGCCCAGGGCGCCCTGCCGGTCGACGCGGTCGGCAACCCGTGGAGCGGCTCCTACGTCTACAACTCCGGCAACCTGGGTCTGGACCTGCTCTACAACCTCATGCTGGAGTCCACCGGCCGGCTGCAGAAGTGCCGGATCTACCAGATGACCGACAACAAGGCGGCCCGCTCCACCATCGCCTACCTGATCGTCCGCGACCAGGCCCATGAGAACGCCTTCGCCAAGGCTCTGGAGAGCCTGGGGGTCAACTGGGGCGCGCTGCTGCCGATCCCGAAGACCAACGCGGAGCAGTTCCCCGAGGTCAAGGCCCTGCTCGACAAGGGCCTGCAGAGCGTCCAGTACACCTTCAACGCCGACAACCAGAGCCAGGCGGCCAAGCTCTACCGCGGGGCCTCGCCCTCCAACGACGGCACCGAGCTCAGCGTCGCGCTGATGCCCGAGGCGACGTTCCCGGTCACCATCTCGCCGGAGCGCCGCGAGGAGTTCTCGCCGGGCCTCGACAAGGAGCTGCTGGCCCTGATCCAGGCCACCGCCGAGGTCGAGATCGAGTCCATCGAGACGATGGACACCACCGCGTCCAAGTGAGCGGAAGCACGACCGTACGCGGGTCCTCGGGCCCGCGTACGGTTGCGCCCCGGGGCGGGAACGGACTGTCCGGCGCCCTGTGCGGGCTCGCGTTCGCGGCCTTCGTCGACGAGTCGGTCTTCCACCAGATCCTGGGCTGGCACCACTTCTACGACCGGTCCACCACCGCCGTCGGCCTGCTGTCGGACGGGGTGTTCCACGGGTTCAGCTTCTTCGCCGTGGTCGCCGGGCTGTTCCTGCTGGCCGAGCTCCGGCGGCGCGGCGACTTCGTCCTGACCCGCTGGCTGGGTGCGCTGCTCGTCGCCGCGGGGGCGTTCCAGCTCTACGACGGCACGGTCCAGCACAAGCTGTTCGGCCTGCACCAGATCCGTTACGAGGTCGACCTGACCGCGTACGACGTCACCTGGAACATCGTCGCCGTGCTGCTGATCGCGGCCGGCGTCGGGCTCCTGATCCGGAGCCGGACACCGCGTGCTGCCTGAGCACGCCGGCATGGGCGCGGACGCCACGAGCGAACTGGTGCTGCTCACCGTGCTACTGAGTGGTGCCGCGTACGCCGGCGCCGCCTCGCACGTCCGCGATCGGCAGGGCTGGCCTCGGGCGCGGGTGCTGCTCTGGCTGGCGGCCATGGCGGCGGTACTCGCCGCGCTGACCGGGCCGCTCGGCCGGGCGGCCGACCTCGACTTCCGGGCCCATGCCGTCACCCACCTGGTGCTGGGGATGGCCGTACCGCTGCTGCTGGTCGCGGCCGCGCCCATCACCCTGCTGCTCCGGGTGCTGCCGGTCGGGGCCGCGCGGCGGCTGACCCGGCTCCTCGGCATCCGGCCGGTCCGCTGGCTGACCGAGCCGGTTGTCGCCGCCGCCCTCAACCTGGGCGGGCTGTGGCTGCTCTACCGCACCCCCGCGTACGCGCTGACGCACCTCTATCCGGCGCTGCACCTGTTCGTGCACGCGCATCTGCTCGTCAGCGGCTACCTGCTCACCGCGGCCCTCGTCAGCCGCGACCCGCTGCCCCACCGCCGCGGCTTCGGCCTCCGGGCGGCGGTGCTGGTCGCCGTGCTGACCGGGCACGCGATCCTGGCCAAGACCCTGTACGCGGTGCCGCCGCCCGGCGTCCCGGCCGAGCAGGCCGAGCCCGGCGCGATGATCATGTACTACGGCGGGGACGTGCTCAGCCTGGTGCTGATGGTCTGGCTCTGCGCCCGGTGGTTCCGGGCGCGGCAGCGCTCCCTGTCCCGGGAGATCGCTCCTCCGCCGCCCGACCTCGCCGGTTCCCGCCGTTCGCCCGCCGCGAAACCTGCCCTGCACGCGCACCCGCAGAACGAGGGTCAGGGGTTGCCGAAACGGTCGATGGGGTCGGTCGCCTCAGCCCAGAGCTCGGCGTCGGTCACGACCGTGCGGTTGCGCCGGAACACCGCGTAGACCACGCCGCCGGCCACGGCACCCAGGACGGCGACGACCTTCCAGTTCACGGGCCCAGCCTACTGACTTGGGCCCCGGACGTATCCGAACCCCGGCGTCGCGCTCCATGACTCGTCCCGCACCGGGTCGACCGACCCCAGCCGAGGAGCGCGCATGCTGCAACGTCAAGGACGCCGGGTGCCCGGTGCGGCGCACGGGGTGCTTTTGGTCACGGCCGCGGCCGTGCCGTGGGGCACGATCGGGGCGGTGGGCACGCTGCGTCCCGCCGGCGCCGCCCCGCTCTCGCTGGC
>CAXTVE010000424.1:0-2602 GCA_964247485.1 uncultured Propionibacteriaceae bacterium | reverse complement strand
GGGTCGGAGTCGGCCCCGTCGCGCAGCACCGACTCCACCCGTCGCACCTCGGCGAGCAGCACCCGGGCGTCGGCCGGCCGGGCACTCGCCGTGCGGGCCGTCGCCCGGGCGACCAGGGCATCGAGGTACGCGGGGACCGGCCCGGCGGTCGGGAAGCCGGACGGAGCGGGCACGTCGTGGTGGACATGGGCGTACGCGACCTGGATCGGGGTGTCGCCGGTGTGCGGCTTACGCCCGGTCAGCAGCTCGAACAGCACCACTCCGGCGCTGTAGACGTCGGAGCGCGCATCGGCCTGACCGGAGACGACGAGCTCCGGTGGCAGGTAGGACACCGTGCCGATCAGCAGCCCCTGGGTCGCGGTCGAGGTCTGCGAAGAGATGGCTTTGGCCAGCCCGAAGTCGGCGACCTTCAGCTGGCCCCGGTCGCTGATCAGCACGTTCTCGGGCTTGACGTCGCGGTGCACGAGCCCGGCGTCGTGCGCTGCGGCCAACGCGGCCAGCACCGGCTCCATCACCTCGAGCGCCCGCAGCGGCGGCATCGGCGCCTCACGGATAATCACGTCGCGCAGGGTGTAGCCGTCGACGTGCTCCATCACGATGTAGGGCCGGCTGCCGTGGCCCTCGATCAGGTCGCTGCCCTGGTCGAAGACCGCGACCACGTTGGGATGGGCCAGCCGAGCGGCGGCGCGGGCCTCCCGGTCGAACTTGCGGGCGAACTCGGCGTCGTCGCCCAATCCCACGTGCATCACCTTGACCGCGACGGTCCGGGTCAGCCGGGTGTCGACACCTCGGTAGACGGTGGCCATGCCACCACGGGCCAGCCGCTCGGTGATCTGGTAGCGACCGTCGAGCAGCCGACCCACCAGGGGGTCGCCAACGGTCGTCATGCTCACGTGTCCTCCTCGCTGACGCTCGGCGGACACGTTCGCAGCACCGCTGTGCTGAATGGTGAGCTCGCAAGCTCGCTCACTGGCTGCTCCGAACACGGTGGGGAAGGTGGCCGTGCTGGCCTTCGTGCCGACCCCACGCGCCGCCGCGGCGCCCCCGCCCCCGGCGCCCGGGGCGCCCGCACCCCGCCGCGGGGCGCGCCGGGGCGGGCGCCCGCCGTCAAGGCCGGTGGGATCAGCGCATCACACCGACCCGGCTGCCGGGCTTGTAGCCCGGGAAGACCTTGCGCAGGCTGGCGTCGGCGAACCGCGACGCGATCACCTCGCTGAGCACCTGCCGGTAGTCGGTCGTCACCTTGAGGGCCCCGTCCACCAGCTTGCCGGCCGACAGGCCCGGCCACTTGCCGTGCACCTGGCCGCCCTTGACCCCGGCGCCGAGCAGCAGCATCGCGTTGCCGAACCCGTGCTCCGCGCCGGCCGCACCGTTCTGGTGGACCCCGCGGCCGAACTCACTGAGCGTCACCACCGTCACCCTGTCGCGGTCCGTGCCGAGGTCGGTGAAGAAGGCGGCGACGGCCTTGGCCACCTCACCGACCCGGATCCGGAACTCACCCGCCTCCACCGTGCCGAGGTCGGTGTGATGGTCCCAGCCGCCGTAGTCGAGGGTGATGACCTTGGCGCCGACGTTCGCGCGGACCACCCGGGCGGCCGAGGCGAGGGCCCGGCCGAGGTCGCCCTCGGGGTAGGTCGCGCCGTGGGCGGGCTTCGCGTCCGTGGTCAGCTTCTTCATCGTCTTCGTCACCTTGAGTGCGGACTGGGCCGCGCGGCCGGTGACCGACTTCTGCTTGCCCCACATCGCCGTGAGTGCCTTGCGCATCCGGTCCTGGTCCGCGTCCTCGCCGCCGCCCGGGAGCTTGAGGTCGGCCAGCTGACGGGTGGAGACCGCCGACGCCGGGCCCACCAGGGCCGTGGGCAGCATGTTGCTGCCGAGGTGCAGGCCCTCCTGGGCCACGGTGCTGGGCGCCAGGTCGCCGATCATCCGGTTCAACCAGCCCACCCGGGCCGACGAGCCCGGGTCGGCGTCCTCCACCTGCTCCATGGCCGAGAAGTGGCTCCGGTTGGGCACCGGCAGGCCGACGGCATGCACCGCCCCGAACGTGCCGTTGCGCCACATCCCCTCGAGCGGCTTGAGCTCGGGGTGCAGACCGAACAGCGAGTCCTTGGCCAGCAGGCTGCCGGTCGGGACCTTGATCGTCGGCCGGGCGGCCGCGTACGCCTGGTCGCCGTGCGGCACCACCAGGGACAGGCCGTCGCTGCCACCGCGCAGGCTGAGCACCACCAGGGTGTTCGCGCCGGGTGCGCCGTAGGCGGTCTGGGTGAAGATGTCGCCCACCATCCCGGTGACGGCGACACCGCCGACCAGGGCGGTGGTGCCGGCCAGGAACCGGCGGCGGGACACCGTGAAGTCGTCGCAGTTCATGTCACTTCCTCAGGTGCTCGGGGCTGTTCAGCACGGCGGAGATCAGCGGGATGGCGCGCCAGTCGCCGAAGCTCTCCCGCTCGATCACCGTGCTCGGGGTCATCTGGACCAGCGCGGCGGCGGCGTTCACCTGCGCGGTCGTGGCCTTGCGGCCCAGGAACGTCCGGGACACGCTGTCCACCGCCGTGCTCAGCCGGACCTTGCCGGCCGGCAGGTACTGCCGCGGTGCCTTGCG
>CAXTVE010000423.1:0-2619 GCA_964247485.1 uncultured Propionibacteriaceae bacterium | reverse complement strand
CGTTGAAGATCCCGTAGCCGACCAGGGACGCCAGACCCGCCGTGTAGAGCGACGACACCAGGGCCGGCCATCCGAAGGCGGCGATGCCGTGGACCACCGCGGCCGGTCCGTCGAGGACGAAGGCCAGCGCCAGCAGCGGCACCGGGACGACGACCGCCGACCAGACCGTGAGGGAGAGTCCGGCCCGCACCCGGGCCGCCCGCGTCACGACGTTGCCGGCGCCCCAGGACAGGGCCGCCAGCAGGCAGAGCAGCAGGGCGAGCAGCGGTACCTGCTCGCCCCGGCCCGCGGCGACCACCGCCAGCCCGGCCGAGCCGAGCACCACACCGGCTACCTGGACCGGCGTCGGCACCTCGCGCAGCACGCCGGCAGCGAGCACGATCGTGAAGATGACCTGGGCCTGCAGGACCAGTGCCGCCAGCCCCGGCGGCAGCCCGACCGCGAGCGCGACGTAGAGGAAGCCGAACTGGCCGGTCGCCATCAAGGTGCCGACCGCGGCCAGCACCCGCCAGGACAAAGCCGGTCGCGGCACCAGGAAGATCGCGGGGACCATCACCAGCACGAACCGGGCGGTCAGGAACACCAGCGGCGGCACGTCTCCCATCCCCCAGTCGATGACGAGGAAGTTCAGGCCCCAGATCACTGCGACGAGAGCGGCGAGCAGGGAGTCGCGGCGGTTCACGCGGCAACTCTCCCCGTCCCCACGATGAAGTACCAGCGAATAGATGTGCGGTTGACCAGGTAGCGTTGGTTCATGATCGACCTCGCCGCCCTGGCCTCCCTGCGGGCGGTGGCCGCGTACGGATCGGTGATCGGGGCGGCCGGTGCGCTCGGCTTCACCCCGAGTGCGGTGTCGCAGCAGGTGAAGCGACTCGAGCGGCAGACCGGCGTGACGTTGCTGGAGCGCGTTGGCCGGGGGGTGGTCCTCTCCCAGCCCGGTCGGCTTCTCGTCGAGGAGGGGTCCCAGCTGCTGGCCGACCTGGAGCGGCTCGAGTCCGGGCTGCGCCGCCAGATCGACCGCGTGGCGGGCCGGCTTCGCGTCGTCAGCTTCTCCACGGCCATGCGCGGTCTGGTCGCTCCCGCCGTCGGTGAGCTCCGGCTCCGGCACCCGGACCTGATCGTCTCCCTCGCCGAGCTCGAGCCCTGGACGACCGTCGATGCCGTCGCGGCCGGGCGGTGCGACGTCGGCGTGGTGCACCGCTGGGGAGACGTCCCGATCGCCGTGCCCGACCACCTGACGAGCGTGCCGGTGACCGAGGACGTCGCCGACGTGATCCTGCCGGTCGCCCACCCGCTCGCCGGGCACCTCCGGCTCACCCCCACCGACCTGCTGGACCAGGACTGGGTGGCCACCCCCGAGGGCACGATCTGTCGCCAGTGGCTGAACCGGATGTACGTCGGCACGGGCCGCCGGCCGCGGATCGCCCACGAGTCGCTGGAGTACGACTCCCACCTGGCCATGGTGCGGGCCGGCCTGGGCATCGCCCTGATCCCCCGCCTCGGCCGCACCCCGTTCGGCGAGGACCTGGTCGCGGTGCCCGCCACCGAGCCGGTGCCCACCCGCTATGTGGTGGCGGTCCACCGCGCCAGCATGGACAGCTCGCCAGCGGTAGCAGCCCTGGTCGCGGCCCTCATCCGGCACGCCCGTCCGGCGGGTTGAGGTCAACCGCCGAGCGCTGACCGGGCCTCGCGAGCCCAGGCCAGGACCGCGTACGCGGCGTCTGCCTGGGCCAGTGCCTCGGCCTCGCCGAGCAGGGCCCCGGCTTCACCGGCCCGGTGCTCGGCGCCGGCGATGTAGGCCAGACCGACCAGGTTCGCCGCCACCCCGGCTCCGAACCCCAGCGCCCGCCGAAGGGCGGTGGACTCCTCGAGGTGGGTCCGGGCCTCGACCAACCGGCCCGCCCGGTGCGCGGCGATACCCAGGTGGCGCAGCGCGTACGAGGCGGTGAGCGGGTCGTCAGCCCGGCGGGCCAGGGCGAGCGCCTGCTCGAGATGGGGCCCGGCGGCGGCGTGGTCACCGGCCACCACCTGGAAGTAGGCGCCCAGCCAGAACCGGGCCTCGGCCTCCCCGTGAACGTCGTCCAGCTTCCCGTAGAGCCCCACGGCCCGCTCGAAGAGGGCCCGCTCTCGTTCCCCCTCCGCGGCGGCGTCGGCCCGACCGCCCGACAGCTGGGCGTGTACGACCTGGCCGCGGGTCAGAGCCAGGTCGGCCTCCACGGCGTCCAGCGCGCGGTCAGCAACGGCCGCGCCGGTCGGATCGCCACCGAAGACCGCACGGTGGGTCCACTCCTGCGCCTGCCGCAGCCGTTCATCCATCCCCGCCCTCCTCCGCCGCCGGTCGCACCACGCCCGCGGCGCCGTCCACCGCGATCCGCTGCCCGTCGACCAGCACCGCAGGGCCCCGACCGGTGCCCATCACGGCGGGAATGCCGTACTCCCGGGCGGTGATCGCCGCGTGGGAGCCGACGCTGCCGGTGTCGACCACCGCCGCGACGGCGACCTCGAACAGCGGTGTCCAGGCCGGGTTCGTGTAGGGGCAGACGAGCACCTCCCCGGGCTGCACGGCCATGACGACGACCGAGCCGCTGGCCGCCTGGGTCTCGGCGACCTTGGCCGCGA
>CAXTVE010000422.1:0-2639 GCA_964247485.1 uncultured Propionibacteriaceae bacterium | reverse complement strand
CGGGCGAACCCGCCCCGGCGCCCGGCGGGCCGCGCCGGCCGGCCGGTGACCACCGCGACGGCGCCGACCAGGGCACCGAGCCGACCGAGCGCGGCGACCGCGGCCGGGTCGGCGTACGCGCGCTCCGGGTCGTCGACGATCGGGGCGAGGGTGCCGTCGAAGTCCAGTCCGATCAGGGTGGCGCCGGGATCGGCGAGGATCGCCTTCAGCGCGAGGGCGCCGGCCGCCGTGCGGGATTCGGGCAGACTCATGACCCCGAGCCTGTCAGACCTGCCCGGAAGGCTTGCCGAAAGGTCCGGTTAGGGTCGAAGGGCGATGAGATCTTCCCCCGGCTCCCCCGCCCGCAAGGCCACCTTCGTGGTGGTCGCCAACCGGCTGCCCGTCGACCGGGTGGAGAATCCCGACGGCAGCGTCGACTGGCGGCCCTCCCCCGGCGGTCTGGTCACCGCCTTCGAGCCGGTCATGCACAGCCACCAGGGCGCCTGGGTGGGCTGGGTCGGCTCGCCGGACGAGGAGCTGGCGCCCTTCGTCAACGACGGTCTCGAGCTGGTCCCGGTGCCGCTGTCGGCGAAGGAGGTCGAGGAGTACTACGAGGGTTTCTCCAACGCCACGCTCTGGCCCATCTACCACGACGTGATCGTGCCGCCGGAATTCCACCGCGAGTGGTGGGACGCCTACGTGGCGGTCAACCGGCGCTTCGCCGACCGCACGGCGGCGGTCGCGGGTCCGGATGCGGTGGTCTGGGTGCAGGACTACCAGCTCCAGCTGGTGCCGCAGATGCTGCGCGAGCAGCGACCGGATCTCCGGATCGGGTTCTTCCTGCACATCCCGTTCCCGCCCACCGAGCTCTATGCGCAGCTACCCTGGCGGGACCAGATCCTGCACGGCCTGCTGGGTGCGGACCTGATCGGCTTTCAGCTACCCGGCGGGGCGCAGAACTTCGTCCGCCTGGTCCGCAACCGACTGCAGATGGAGACCAAGCGCGATCAGATCACCACCGGTGACGGGCGGCAGGTGATGGCCCGGGCCTATCCCATCGCCATCGACGCCCGCAGCTTCCACGAGCTCGCCGCCAGCCCCCAGGCCGCCGACCGGGCGTCGGCGATCCGGACCGATCTCGGGGACCCCAAGACCCTCTTCCTGGGCGTCGACCGGCTGGACTACACCAAGGGCCTGCTGGTCCGGATCCGGGCCTTCGGCGAGCTGCTGGCCGAGGGCCGGCTCGACCCGGACGAATCCGTCCTGGTCCAGCTCGCGATCCCCTCCCGAGAGCGGGTCGACCAGTACCGCCACCTGCGCGACGACATCGACCGGCTGGTGGGACGGATCAACGGCGACATGGGCCGGCTGGGCCGGCCGCCGATCACCTACCTGCACACCTCGTATCCGCGCGAGGAGATGGCGGCGCTCTACCGGGCGGCCGACGTGATGGTCGTGACCCCGCTGCGGGACGGCATGAACCTGGTCGCCAAGGAGTACGTCGCCTGCCGGCAGGACGACGACGGCGCGCTGGTGCTGAGCGAGTTCGCGGGGGCGGCGCGCGAGCTGCGCCAGGCCTACCTGGTCAACCCGCACGACATCAACGGCCTGAAGGCGCGCCTGGTCGAGGCGATGGACGACTCCCCGCGGGCCAAGGCGCGGCGGATGCGGGTGATGCGGCGGCAGGTGTTCGACAACGACATCGACCGCTGGGCGACCACGTTCCTGGACGACCTGGAGATGATCTGCGGCGCACCGCCGGGTTAGGCCATCCGAGCGGAGCCAGAAGGACAGCTCCCCCGGTTGGACTCGAACCAACAACCTGCCGGTTAACAGCCGGCTGCTCTGCCAATTGAGCTACAGGGGACCGCGAAGGCGGCGCGGTGAGCAAGGTTAGCAGCCGTTCAGCGCAGGTCGTACTCCCTTCTCAGCCGAGCCTCCGCCTCCTCGGCGGCGGCCCGTACGCCGTCGGTCCGCCAGGTCAGTCCGCGGGTCAGCGTGCTGTGCCAGCTGATCGCCCCGTCGGCCGCGAGGTCCCGGCGGGCGGTGACGATGATGCCGCGGTCGCCGGCCACCGGCACGAAGCGCTCCACGGCGATGCTTGCGGCGATCCGCTCCCGGAACAGCTCCGGCAGCCGCCCGGGCGGGGCCAGCCCGACCGACCCGCGCCGGCCGCCGTAGCGGGCCCAGCTCAGGGAAGCGGTCTCGGCGTTCCAGCCGCCGCGCTCGATCTCGTGCCAGTCGACGTGCTGCCACTCCTGCTCGCCCCAGGACAGCGCCGCCGGGCTGCCGACCACGTAGCCCTGCGGCCCCGAGGTCCACGCAAGCATGCGGACCGGGCGGCCGGGCCGGACGGACAGCGAGTCGACCCAGGCCGCGTACGCCGGGCGGGGCAGGCCGCGGGTGCGCGACCACCCGGCGGATCGGGGCATCCCGCCATTGTCCTCCCGCCATCAGGCGCTGAGGTGCGCGAGGGCCTGCTGCGGGCACAGGCCGCGGAGGGACTCCAGCGCCCGGGCCTCCGCCCGCCGGACCCGGTTCACCGTGACGCCGAGCAGCCGGGCGATCTCGGCGTAGCTGCGCGGCTCGCCGGCGAACCCCATCCGCAGCTCGACCACGCGCCGGCCGAACTCGTCCAGCCGCCACAGCAGGTCCCGCAG
>CAXTVE010000421.1:1676-2639 GCA_964247485.1 uncultured Propionibacteriaceae bacterium | reverse complement strand
GGTCGGGGAGGGCGTCGAGGAGGGCCACCAGCGGAGTCGCGACCGGTAGCTGCGCCGTCCGCCGGAGTTCCGCCAGCGCGTCGGCGACGGTGCCGACCAGGCGGATCCGGGTGCCCCGGACGTCACCCTGGGCCAGCGGGGCGCGGGCGTCGGCCACCACGCGCAGGGGGTTGGTACGCACCGCCAGCACCGCGAGCTCGCGGGGCTGCGGCCACAGCGCCGCCATCAGGGTGCCGGGTGGGCGGCCCCACCACTGCCGGGTTCGCCAGGCTATGGACATCGAAGGCTCCTTTCGAGGGCTACACCGGCACTACGTCGTGGGCTGGCAGGATGGTTCGCGAACCGATCCGGCCGGTCCGGACGAACCAGCTGTGTGACGACAGCAGTTCTGCTGAACCAGGGGGCGCTCCCGATGGCCGACTTCGACGAGCGGGTCCGCCGTCGACGGTCCGAGCCGGTCGAGTCGCCCGCGGACGACCCCGGTGTCGCGAACCCGGGCCGCGCCGGTCTGTCGGCGGCGGTCGTCGAACGCTTCTGCACCGGCGACGCCCAGGCGCTGGGCGAGGTCTACCGGGAGTTCGCCCGCCCGGTCTGGGGGGTCGCGCTGACGGTGCTGCGGGACCGGCAGCTCGCCGAGGACGCGGTCACCGAGACCTTCCTCCGCGCCGGGCGGGCCGCGCCGACCTTCGACCCGGCCCGGCCGCTGGCGCCGTGGCTGTTCACCCTGGCCCGACGGTGCGCGATCGACGTGCAGCGACGCGAGTTCCGCCCGACCCGCGGCGGGCACGCGCCGGAGGAGGACCGCGTGGTCGAGATGCCCGACATCTCGGCGGCCTGGGAGGCCTGGGAGGTGCGGTCGGCGGTGAGCCAGCTGCCCCCGGAGGAGCAGGCGGTCGTCCGGCTCGCCCACCTCGACGGGCTGACCCACGCGGAGATCGCCACCCGGCTGCGCGTACCGCTGGG